>JAGVBL010000175.1 GCA_020059785.1 Ignavibacteriales bacterium
ACCAACTACTATTTCTGTGTCGCAAACCAATCTTGGTATTCCGCCTCAAATAACCGGATTTGTGCTTCCACTTGGTGCAACTATGAACATGAATGGAACTGCTTTATTTGAAGGAGTAACCGTTCTGTTTTTGGCCCAGGTTTTCGGTATTAATCTTTCTCTTGGTGTTCAATTGATTGTTGTTCTAATGAGTGTTTTGACAGCGATCGGAACAGCCGGTGTTCCGTCCGGTTCAATTCCACTTCTTGCAATTGTTTTAGCGATGGTTCATGTTCCGGTTGAAGGAATTGCAATAATTCTTGGAGCCGATAGATTACTAGATATGTGCAGAACAGTATTAAATGTTACAGGAGATATTACCTGTTCTGCTTATGTTGCCAGATCCGAAGGATATGAATTGAAAACAGATTAGTACTTATTAGAAAAGGAATTATTTCGTGGTAGGATTCTTCCTATAATTTACCAGCGAAATTATTATTGATACTATTATACATATCAGAATTATTGCTAAAGAAATGATGGTCGGGATTTTATAAAGATCGGAAATAATCATCTTAATGCCCACATAGGCAAGAATTACAGCTACGCCATATTTAAGATAACTGAATATTTCTATAATTCCAGCAAGTGCAAAATAGAGTGCACGCAATCCGAGAATAGCAAAAATATTTGATGTGATAATTATAAATGGATCATGCGTAATTGCTATAACTGCCGGAATAGAATCAATTGCAAAAACAATATCAGCGGATTCAATAAGCAGCAATGCAAGGAACAACTGTGTAACGAAAGTTTTTTTATTGTTTCTTACAAAAAATCTTGACCCATTGTAATCAGTAAGAATATTAAAATACCGCGAGGCAAGTTTAATAAGCCAATTATTTTTATAGTCAATTGTAGTCTCCGGCATAAAAGCCATCTTGTAAGCAGCATAGAGCAGAATTAATCCAAATATGTAAATGATAGGATGGAATAAAGAAATTATTGTTACACCGATCAAAATAAAAATTATTCTAAGAACAATTGCACTTATAATTCCCCATTTAAGAACATGCGGTTGATTCTCATCTTTAATACCCATTACTCCGAAGATCATTATAAAAACAAACAGGTTATCAACCGAAAGAGATTTTTCAATTAAATAACCGGCAAGAAATTCAATACCTTTTATTTTACCATCTTCCAGGAATAAAAATATTATCAGGTTGAATGCGAGTGCAGTTAAAATCCAGATTCCGCTCCATATTAATGAAGAGCGGACTCCAATTTTACCTTTTCTATGATCGGTCACATAGAGATCGATATAAAACAATACTGCAATAATTACAACAAAGATTACCCAGAAAACAAAATGATTATGCAAGATATAGTGCCATGATTTTAATTCATTGAGAAATATTTATTAATCAGTTAAAACTCATTTTTGTGGGGTTAGTGCCTTTGCAAATAAATTCTAAAAGAATTATCCCATAAAGAATGAGAGTAAAATACCAGCTGCAACAGCGCTTCCGATTACACCGGCAACATTTGGAGCCATTGCATGCATCAGAAGATGATTCTTCGGATCGTATTGTAACCCTACTACTTGGGATACTCTGGCACTATCCGGAACAGCCGAAACACCCGAATTACCAATCAAAGGATTAATTTTATTCTCATCACTTAAAAATAGATTTAAAAATTTAGCAAAAAGTACTCCGCCTGTAGTTGCTATCATAAATGAAAAAGCACCGAGTGCGAAAATACCAACGGATTTAGCAGTTAAAAATGTTGTTGCTTGAGTAGAAGCTCCAACAGTCAAACCGATTAATATTGTTACAATATCAATTAGAGGTCCTTTTGCAGTATCTGCCAATCGTTTTGTAACACCGCTCTCCTTAAGAATATTTCCGAAGAACAACATACCAAGCAAAGGTAATGCACTTGGTGTAATAAATGTTGTTAAGATTAATCCAACAATAGGGAATAAAACTTTTTCTAATTTAGAAACTTGGCGCGGCGGTTTCATTCTTATTACGCGTTCTTTTTTTGTTGTTAACAGTTTCATTATAGGCGGTTGAATAACAGGAACAAGAGCCATGTATGAATATGCTGAGACTGCAATTGCACCGGTTAATTCCGGAGCTAATTTTGCAGATAAAAAGATAGCGGTAGGACCATCGGCGCCGCCAATAATACCGATTGCTGCTGCTTGTTGAGGTATATAGCCAAGGAACAAAGCAATAGTATAAGCACCGAATATTCCAAGCTGTGCCGCTGCACCTAATAGAACTAATCTTGGATTTGATAATAATGTCGAAAAATCAGTCATCGCTCCTATTCCTAAAAATATCAATGGCGGATAGATACCATGACTAACACCATAATATAAATAACTTAATACACTCCCTTTTTCATAAACTCCAATTTGCAGATTAGCATTTTCCAGAAACGGAATATTGCCAATAAGCATTCCGAATCCAATTGGTATCAGTAGTAATGGCTCATAATCTTTTGCAATTGCAAGGTAAATAAAAATAAGGGCAACAATAATCATAATTAAATGCCCGACTGTAAAATTTGCAAAAGCAGTGTACTTAAAAAACTGGTTGAAACCGTGAGCAGTAAACTCAAGAAATTTTTCCATTATCAGCTCCCGATTTCAATTAAGAGATCACCTTCTAAAACAGAATCTCCCTGTTTAATTTTTATTGAAAGGATTTTTCCTTCTTTATCCGCATTAACACTATTCTCCATTTTCATTGCTTCAAGAGTAATAAGCTTATCGCCTACTTTAACAATATCTCCTTCTCTAACATGAACATTTAAAATTACACCCGGTAGGGGAGCTTTAACAAATCCAACACCTTTTGGAGCAGAAGGGCTGCTTGTTTTTTGAATTGATGGTGCAGAATCTGTTGATGGTGATACAACAGAACGGACAAGCTTTGGTGTTTTAGTTTTTTGAATCTGCTTATCAATTTCAACTTGATAGTGTGTTCCGTTAACTTCAACTTCGGCAATATTATCTTCTACATTAACAATGTTTACTTCGTATTGATTGCCGTTAATTGTCATCTTAAATTTTTTCATTGATTCAATTCCTTATCTGGGATACTGTCTTAATCCGTAAATCTTGGAACTCCACGGAGAATAAGTCCTGGCAACTTTACTAATTGTTAGTATTGCGCTTTCGCGGTCGTGCATTTCATTCATGTATAAATGTAACGCTATAGAAATAGCGGCATTAACTTCGCCCGATAATTCTGTTTCGACTTCCCTCGTTTCAACGGTTTTACCTTTTTTCTTTTGAGCAAGTTTAATCCGGTAATTTAATGCTCTTGTTATATTGTAAAATAACATGTATAACAGCAGCAGTGAAAGAAACACAACCGCCATTCCAACGAAAGTCATTCCAATTCCCCAGGGATCAATCTCTAAAAATATTTTAGAGTTTTCGGCAATTTTGGATTTTGCCAGAGAATCTGCTACAACAGTTGCTTGTGCTAATATCATTTCTTCCTCTTACAATGGGATGTTAGAATGCTTTTTAGGAGGATTAACATCCTTTTTGGTTGATAAAGATTGAAGCGCACGTATTACTCTAAAACGAGTATTACGCGGTTCAATAACGTCATCAATATATCCATACTTTGCGGCTACATAAGGTGTTGCAAATTTTTTTCTGTATTGCTCTTCTTTTTCGTTGATGAATTTAATCCGTTCCTGGTCATCTTTTATTTCAGAAATTTCTTTTTGATGTAAAACTTCTATTGCACCTCTCGGGCCCATTACAGCAATTTCTGCAGTAGGCCATGCATAATTAATGTCACCACGTAAATGTTTGGAACCCATAACATCGTAAGCTCCGCCGTAAGCTTTACGGAGAATTATAGTAATTTTTGGAACGGTTGCTTCGCCGTAAGCAAAAAGTAGTTTGGCTCCGTGTAGAATAATTCCACCGTATTCCTGGGCAGTTCCTGGTAAAAATCCGGGTACATCTACCAATGTTACGATAGGAATGTTAAATGCATCGCAGAATCTTACAAAACGTGCAGCTTTACGCGATGAGTTTATATCGAGAACACCGGCTAAATAATTCGGTTGATTGGCAATTATTCCAACCGGAATACCGTTAAATCTTGCAAATCCGGTTACCATGTTAGGAGCATAATGACGTTGTATTTCAAGGAATTCGTGATAATCTACAATTGCATGAATAACATCTTTAACATCATAAGGTTTGTTTGCACTTTCAGGAATAATCTCGTTAAGTGAATCTTCCAGTCGATCAATCGGATCGTCGCAAGGTGCAATTGGAGGATCTTCAAGATTATTTTGAGGTAAATAGCTTAATAATTTTCTTATCAGAAGAATTCCTTCATGTTCATCATCTGCAACAAAATGAGTTACACCGGATTTAGATCCATGAACCATTGCGCCGCCAAGTTCTTCATCTGTTACCACTTCGCCGGTAACAGTTTTAACAACTTTTGGACCGGTAACAAACATATAGCTTGTTCCTTTGGTCATAATTGTAAAATCTGTAAGGGCGGGGGAGTAAACAGCACCGCCGGCACAGGGACCGAAAATAGCAGATATCTGTGGAATTAACCCTGAAGCCATAATGTTACGCTGAAAAATATCTGCATAACCGCCAAGACTTTTAACGCCTTCCTGAATTCTTGCGCCGCCGCTGTCATTAATACCAATAATTGGTGCAC
>JAGVBL010000353.1 GCA_020059785.1 Ignavibacteriales bacterium
CTCATCCGGATTTATTAATCTTTCAATCTGCGGAAGAATCTGCTGATAAATCTCCTCATCGGAACTATTTTTATTTATCTTAATGTTTTCTGACATATATCTGTAATAAAATCTGAATTGCTGATTTAATTTTCGTTATTTCTTTTTGCTATTTGTTTGTTTCTTGAATTTTGGTTTTTGGTTATTCTTGGTACTAGTTCGTTTATTCTTTGTGTCGAAAACATAAGGCAATGCTTCATTTATATTGCTTACAGGAATTATTTTCAATCCTTGTTTTACTTCGTTCTTAATTTCCGATAAATCTTTTTCATTTTCTTTTGGAATTAGAACGGTTTTAATTCCGCTTCTTTGAGCAGCTAAAAGTTTTTCATTCAATCCGCCAATAGCAATTATTTTACCTCTAAGAGTAATTTCGCCGGTCATAGCAACATCATTTCTTGCTGGTTTTCCGCTGAATGCAGAATACATTGCCATAGCCATTGTTATTCCAGCCGAAGGTCCGTCTTTTGGAATAGCACCTTCGGGCAAGTGAATGTGAATTTCCTTCCCCTTTGTGAAGTGAGACTCAAGTCCGAAATCCTTTGCATTGGAACGCAAGTAACTTAAAGCCGCCTGTGCAGATTCCTTCATAACATTACCGAGCTGACCGGTTAAAGTAAGCTTCTCTGAGCCGGTCATTACAGTAGCATCCACCTGAAGGATATCACCGCCTACACTCGTCCATGCTAATCCTGTTACACTTCCCACACGAAGTTCTTTTTCAGCTTTTTGTGTTCTGAATTTAGAAACGCCTAAAAATTTCTCAACAACATTTTCATCTAAAAGAAACTTTTTACCGGTTCTTTTCTTTTTACCGTTGGATGAATTTAACAAAATAATTTCGCGTGCTGTTTTTCTGAGCACTGAAGCAATTTCCCGTTCCAGGTTTCTTACACCGGCTTCACGTGTGTAACCAGTGATTATTTTTTTTATAGCTTCATCTCTGAATTCTACTTTGTATTTATCTAGTCCGTGTGCAGTAATCTGTTTTGGAATTATGTGTCTTTTAGCAATCTCAATTTTCTCAAACTCCAGGTAACCGGGTAATTCAATTATCTCCATTCTATCCTGAAGAGGTAATGGAATGTTATACCTTACATTGGCAGTTGTAATAAACATAACCTGCGAAAGGTCGTAATCTATATCGAGATAGTGGTCGTTGAAAGTATGGTTCTGTTCCGGATCAAGAACCTCTAGCATTGCAGAAGAAGGATCGCCTCTGAAATCCATACTCATTTTATCAATTTCGTCGAGAAGCATAATCGGGTTAATTGTTTTAGCACGTTTCATAGATTGAATTATCTTACCGGGCATTGAACCAATGTAAGTTCTTCTATGACCCCGTATTTCAGCTTCGTCGCGAACACCGCCTAATGAAATTCTCACAAAGTTTCTGCCAAGTGCGCGTGCAATCGATTTACCAAGAGAAGTTTTACCAACACCGGGAGGTCCAACAAAACATAATATTTGTCCACGCATATTTTTTACAAGGTTAAGGACGGCTATATGTTCAACTATTCTTTCTTTCGGTTTATCAAGTCCGAAATGATCTTCATCAAGAATTTTACGGACGTTTTTTACATCAAGGTTGTCGGCAGTTTTTTTATGCCATGGAACATCAATCATCCAATCGAGATAATTTCTGATTACAGTTGCCTCGGGAGAACTGGGTGGAGTTTTTTTAAGCTTGTTCAATTCTTCAATTGCTTTTTCCTGAACTGCTTTTGGCATTTTAGCTTTTAAAATCTGCGCTTTAATTTTAGAAAATTCCGGTGAAGATTCTTCTTCATCGCCAAGTTCGTCCTGAAGAATTCTTATCTGTTCTTGAATTATAAACTTGCGCTGTGTCTTGGTAATATTTTCCTGAACTTTGTTTTCAATTTCTTTTTCGATGCGTAGAATTTCTATTTCGGATGTGAGTATTTTTATTATTTCGTAGAGCTGTTCCTTAATTGAAAAATGCTGAAGGATTGTCTGTTTCACTTCTATAGTTTGATTGATATTTGCAGCGGCATAAAACAGTTTGCGGTCAGGTTCTTCAATACTTTCGAATGAATTAATTGCTTCGGGCGGAATTGATTTATTAATCTTTACATATTCTTTAAATAGATTAGACATCTGCCTGATTAAAGCGTTAAGTTCTCTCTGGTCTTCATGTCTCGGTTCAATAACTTCAATTTCTGCTTCAAAGAAATTTGTTCTATCTGTAAATTCAATTATCCTTCCCTGAATAATTCCATCTACCAGAATTTTCAACAATCCGTTTGGAAGTTTAAGAATCTGTATAATTTTAGCAATTGTTCCTTCTCTAAAAATATCCTCTTTAGAAGGTCCCTCAATATTCGGTTTCTTTTGTGCGGCAAGAAAAATAAACTTGGAATTATCCAGAGCATAATTAGCAGCATTAATAGATTGCTCTCTACCAACGAGTACTGGAAATATCATATATGGAAATATTACATTGTCTCTAAGCGGAAGGACCGGAAGAATTTTGGGTATATCTTCTATTACTGAATACTCTTTTGATCCTGTTTTAACATCATCGCTCATTGTCTTTTATCTCCATTGCGTAGTTTTGATTGCAAAGATACCAAAATTGGATTGGGCTATCAAGAAAGGTATTCTTACTCTTTAATTGATCTCTTGATCATTATCCTGATCTTGATCAAGATCAAGAGCATGAGTAGGATCAAGATTGTAAATAGTGAAGGGGAAATAGGCATTGATAGTGAATCAAACGAAAGGGAAGAATTTATTTATATTTGCTTCCTAAATTCATGGAGATTAGCATGATTGATAAAGTTATTCAAATTACTAGGGAAGCCGGGGAAATTGTAAGGGAAGGATTCGGCAAGAATTTTTCTATTGAAACTAAAGGAAGTCTTACAAACTTAGTAACAGAGTACGATAAGAAATCGGAATCGACTATTATAGATTTTATAAAAAAAGAATTTCCTTCGCATTCGGTACTTGCTGAAGAAAGCGGTAATCATGATTACGGATCAAAGTATTTATGGGTAATAGATCCACTTGACGGTACTACAAACTTTGCACATGGATTACCTATTTTTTCAATTTCTATTGGAGTGCAGAAAGATGGTAAAACAATTTATGGTGTAATTTACGATGTTATGCGCGATGCAATCTATACATCAGAACTTGGAAGCGGTTCATTTTGTAATGGAAGAAAACTTAGTGTCAGCCAGAATGCCGATATTAGAAAATCCGTTCTTGTAACCGGATTTCCATATAACATTGCAGAAAATCCAAACCATGCATTTGAACATTTTATTGCATTCCTTAAACATGCAAGAGCAGTCCGACGCCTCGGGTCTGCTGCAATCGATTTTTGTTACACCGCCGAAGGTGTATTCGATGGATTCTGGGAAGTTTTTCTTAATCCATGGGATATGTGTGCTGGTAAACTTATAGTTGAAGAAGCCGGCGGTCTGGTAACCGATTTTAATGGAAATGAGATTAATATTTTCTCAAAGCAGATTCTGGCTACCAATAATATTATTCATAATGAAATGATATCGATACTTAACGAATGAAATCCGCTTTATTTCCCGCAATTCATTAAAAACTGACAAAAATTAAGGCAATTAAATCCACATAAAAGGACAATTTTTAATTTGCAGCCCCCACTTTATTTTGATATTTTTGCAAGCCAATGTCGAAGAAAATTATTATTGCCATAGACGGTCCGGCCGGTTCAGGTAAATCCACTGCTGCAAAGAACTTAGCTAGAAAATTGGGCTTTACTTATTTGGATACCGGTGCGATGTATAGAGCTATAACATTCTTAGCTATTCAAAATGGAATAGTTGATGATGTTGCTGCTGTTATTGAAATGACAAAAAATGTTTCTTTGAAATTGAAATACGAAAACGGTTTAACAAGAGTTTTTGTAAATAACGAAGAAGTAACAGAGCAGATAAGAAGTTTTGATGTTAGTTCCAAAGTAAGTGAAATAAGTACCATTCCAGAAGTAAGAATGGAAATGGTAAAAATTCAGAAAAGAATTGGTGAAGAAGAAAATCTTGTTGCAGAAGGGCGCGATGTTACTACTGTAGTATTTCCTGATGCTGATGTTAAGTTTTATATTACTGCATCAATTGATGAACGCGCAAAAAGAAGATTAAGAGATTTTAAAAATAGTAATGTTGATATCTCTTTTGATGAAGTAAAAGCAAATTTAGAAAAACGGGATAAGATTGATAGTAGTAGGGAAGTTTCCCCTTTAAGAAAATCGGAAGATGCTATTGAATTTGATAACACCGGATTAACACCGGAAGAAGATCTTGAATATTTGTACAAGAAGGTAAAAGAAATTTTAGCCATCAAAAAACAACTTATGTTAAACTAAAACGTAACACTGCTTTCATCTTTTATTGATGGCATAAAAGAATGATGCAGATTGTAGGAGGACTAATGTCCGAATTAGAAAAAGATACTATTAAGAAAGTATCTGACCCCGGTAAATTTATCAATGTTGATGAATACTCACCGGAAGAATTACAATCATTATCAAAACTTTATTCGGAATCATTTCGCGATATTAAAGAAGGCGAAATCATTTCCGGTACAATTGTCGGTATCAGCGGCGAAAACGTTGTTGTTGATGTCGGCTTCAAATCAGACGGAACAATTTCAAAATCTGAATTCAATGCTACGGAAGAAATCAAGATCGGTAATAAAATTGATATTGTTATCGAGAGCGTTGAAGATGAAGAAGGTAATCTTGTATTAAGTAAGAAACGTGCTGACTTCCTTAAGATCTGGGGAAGAGTAATGGATGCTTACGACAATGAAAAAGTTATTCCAGGCAAAATTCTTAAGAGAATTAAAGGCGGAATGGTTGTTGACTTATTAGGAATAGAAGCATTCCTACCTGGTTCGCAGATCGATATTAGACCGGTCAGAGATTTTGATGCTTTTGTCGGTCAAACTATGGATTTCAAAATTGTTAAGGTTAATATTCCTACAGAGAACATTGTTGTATCTCATAAGGTATTGATAGAAGAAACAATTTCAGATCAAAGAAAAGAGATTCTCGAAAAACTAGAAAAAGGTCAGATACTCGAAGGTATTGTTAAAGCTATTACAGACTTTGGTGTGTTCGTAGATCTTGGCGGAGTTGACGGATTAATTCACATTACCGACTTAAGCTGGGGCAGAATTAATCATCCAAGCGAAGTAGTTAAACTTGATGAGAAAATTAAAGTTGTAGTTACTGATTTCGATAAAGAGAAGAAGAGAATTTCGCTTAGCTTGAAACAATTGCTACCTCATCCATGGGAAA
>JAGVBL010000128.1 GCA_020059785.1 Ignavibacteriales bacterium
AATTATCGATTGTATACTTTTTTGCAAGTAGCTGACTTTCGGTTTGAGCCGAAATATTGGCAGAATTTACAAATGTTAATAACGCTGAAAATATTAAAAAATATTTGTGTATCATCTTCCCATCCACCCGCCGTCAACTGTAACAACGGTTCCGTTTAAGTAATTTGATGCATCCGAACAAAGGAAAACAACGGTTCCCATTAAGTCTTCCGGAGTGCCCCATCTTCCGGCTGGAATTCTATCTAATATAGCTTTATTACGGACAGGATCTTCGCGTAACGGTTTTGTGTTATCGGTAGCAATGTAACCCGGTGCAATTGCATTAACAGTAACACCTTTAGAAGCCCACTCGTTAGCAAAAGCCATTGTTAATTGTTTAATGCCTCCTTTTGAAGCTGCATATCCTGGGACAAGTATTCCGCCCTGAAATGAAAGTAGTGAGGCAATAAAAACAACTTTGCCATAACCGCGTTCAACCATATCACGTCCAAATTCACGTGTAAGAATAAACTGAGATGTCAAATTAATCTCAATAACTTTATCCCAATATTCATCGGGGTGTTCAGCAATTGGTTTACGTAAAATTGTTCCGGCGTTATTAACAAGCATGTCTACCCTTGCAAAATCCGATTTAACATTTTTAATAAACTTATAAAGATCTTCTCTATTAGAAAAATCGCAAACGTATGAATTGAATTTTCTACCAGTTTGTGAAATCAATTTTTCTGTTTCCGAAAAATCACTTTCATAAGAGACAGTAATAATATCTGCACCGGCTTGAGCAAGAGCTAAGGCATAGAATTGCCCGATGCCTCTATTACCTCCGGTAACAAGAGCAATTTTACCATCCAGTTTAAATTTTTCTAAAATCATTTTATCTCCCATTCAGAAATATTATTTTAATTTATCCATAGGAATCCAGTCCATATCATCGAACACCTGATTTTCACCGCCCATTGCCCAGATGAATGAATAGTTTTGAGTTCCGCATCCGGCATGCATAGACCAGCTTGTAGAAAGAACCGCTTGTTCATTGCGAATAATTATGTGGCGAGTTTCTTCCGGTTCTCCCATTAAGTGTAGAACAATTGAATCCTGTTTTATATTGAAATACATATAAACTTCCGAACGGCGTTGATGAGTATGAGCCGGCATTGTATTCCATACGCTTCCTACTTCAAGCTCGGTTAATCCCATTACAAGTTGACAAGTGGACATTGTACCCGGATGTATATACTGATAAATTGTTCTCTTGTTGGCTGTTTCTACCGAACCTAAATGTCTTGGTGTGGACTCACTAAATTTAATATGCTTAACAGGATATTCTTTATGAGCGGGATAACTCACAAAATAAAACTTAGCCGGCTTAGAAGCATTCTTACTTTCGAACTCAATATTTTTTGAACCTCTACCGATATACAATCCATCGCAGTTTTCCATTTTATATTTTTTACCATCAATATAAACCGTTCCTTCATCACCAATATTTATCACACCTATTTCGCGTCTTTCTGCAAATTGATCTGCTGCCATTTCCTTCTTTGTGGCAATCAGTTTTAATTTTTTACCGGACGGAACAGCACTCCCGGTAATTGATCGGTCTACATCGGAATAAACCATCGGTATTTTATTTTTTACGAAAAGATTTTCTATTAAGAACGATTTCCTAAGTTCTTCTGTACTAAATGTTTTAAAACCATTCTGATCGGGAGAATAACGTACTTCCATTTTAACCTCTTTCTTTATAACCATTTTTTAATTTTATCGGCAACCTGAGAACCTGTAAATCCGAATTTTTCTGCAAGAGTTTTATAAGGACCGGAAGCACCAAAGCTCTCCATTCCGATACAAAGTAATTTCTGTCGGAATGTATCACCCCATCCGGTCATTGTTGCAGCTTCAATAACAACAACAGGTACATCTGGCGGAAATAAATTATCCTTATAATCGGAAGATTGCTTGTTGAATACTTCGCGGGATGGGATTGATACAACTCTTACAGATAAATCTGCCAATAATTTTTTTGCATCAGCAGCAACAGGAACTTCTGAACCGCTTGCAGCAATTATTAAATCGGGCTTATTACCATTTTCTTTTGAAACTATGTATGCCCCTTTCAAAACATCGGAAGGTTTGAAGTTGTTATCTCTCTCATACTCTTCAATTTTTTGTCTTGATAGAATCAAAGAAACCGGACCATCTTTATGACGAAGCGCAAATGCCCAAGCCATTGCAGTTTCTATTCCATCAGCCGGTCTGAATACAGTTGAATTAGGAATTGATCTTAATGCAGCAAGATGTTCAACCGGTTGATGCGTAGGACCATCTTCGCCAACAAAAATACTATCGTGCGTAAATACATAAATTACCGGTATTTGCATAATAGCAGCCAGACGAATTGTAGGGCGCATGTAATCGCTAAACACAAAGAAAGTTGCACCAAATGCTTTGAATCCGCCGTATAAAGTAATTCCATTTAAGATGGCACCCATTCCATGCTCACGGATTCCGAAGTGAAAATTCCTTCCTTCAAATTTTCCGGGTGCTACTGAAGCAAATCCATTCATCATAGTATTGGTCGATGGCGCAAGATCAGCCGAACCGCCAATGAAGTTCGGAACAAGTTGTGCAATCTTCTGAATTACTTTGCTCGATAATGTTCTTGTGGCATTTGGTTCCTTTGGTACAGCAGCAAGTAATTCGTCTTCAAGGTTATCCGGTAAATACTGATTAATATATTTATTAAATAATTCTGCTTTGTCAGGATCCGATTTTTTCCACTTATTAAATTCATCGTTCCATTCATTATAATTTTTTTTCAATTCACTTTTTCTGGATGCAAATAGTTTTGCTACTTCATCCGGAACATAAAACTCTTTATCCACCGGCCAATTTAAATTTTTCTTTGTTGCAAGTAATTCATCTTTACCAAGTGGAGAGCCGTGAACTTCATGTGTATTGAATTTATTAGGACTTCCAAAACCAATAACCGACTTAGTGATAATTAATGTAGGTTTTTCTTTTTCATTTTGTGCAGATAAAATAGCTTTTCTTATTTCATCATGATTATATGCATCGGCTCTTAAAACCTGCCAACCATAACTTTCGAACCGTTTACCAACGTCTTCGCTGAATGTAAGGTCTGTATGACCCTCAATTGTAATTCCATTATCGTCATAGAAATAGATAATATTTCCAAGTTTCAAATGGCCGGCAATTGATGCTGCTTCGGAGCTGACTCCTTCCATTAAATCGCCATCACCACAAATAGCATAGATATAGTTATCAAATAATTTATCACCGAATCTTGCAGAAAACATTTTAGAAGCAATAGCCATTCCAACACCATTACCGAATCCCTGTCCTAATGGTCCTGTAGTAGTCTCAACACCGGGCAAATGACCGTATTCTGGATGCCCGGCGGTTCTACTTCCCCATTGTCTGAACGATTTTAGATCATCAATTGAACAATCGTAACCGCTAAGATGGAGAAGCGAATAAATAAGCATTGAACCATGTCCGGCAGATAGAACAAATCGATCGCGGCTAATCCATTGAGGGTCATCGGGATTGTGATTTAGAAATTCGGTCCACAATATAGTTGCAACATCAGCCATTCCCATGGGCATACCGGGGTGTCCGCTATTTGCTTTCTGAACTCCTTCTGCTGCTAAAATCCTAATTGTGTTTGCAGTAAGTTTTTTTAATTCGGTATCAGTCATATAATTTCCATCAAATTGTTTTAACAAAATTACACATTATAAGTTGACGATGCAGTTGTTCCGCCTCTTCCAGTCCAATTTGTATGGAAAAACTCACCGCGAGGTTTATCAACCCTTTCGTAAGTATGAGCACCAAAATAGTCTCTTTGCGCCTGAAGAAGATTAGCAGGAAGTCTTCCATTTCTAAATCCGTCGAAATAATTTAATGCAGTAGAAAATGCCGGAATCCAGATTCCGTTAGTAACAGCTGCTGCAACAACTCTTCGCCAGGATTCTTGAGATGATTCAATCTTATCTTTAAAGAACGGATCGAGAAGAAGGTTTGTAAGATTTGGATTTTTATCGAAAGCTTCTTTAATCTTACCGAGAAATACTGAGCGAATAATACATCCACCTCGCCACATCAAAGCAATTCCACCGTTATTAAGGTTCCATCCATATTCTTTTGCTGCGTATCTCATCAATACATAACCCTGAGCATACGAAACAATTTTTGATGCATAAAGGGCTTTACGAAGATCCTCAATAAATTGTTTTTTATCGTCGGTAAAATTTGGTTTCGGTCCATTTAATACTTTTGATGCTTCAACTCTTTCATCTTTCATAGAAGAAAGAGTTCTTCCATAAACAGCTTCTCCAATCAATGTTAATGGTGCACCAACATCTAAGGATGCAAGAACAGTCCACTTACCTGTTCCCTTTTGTCCGGCTGTATCAAGAATTTTTTCTACAAGCGGTGAACCGTCTTCATCTTTGTAAGCAAGGATATCGCGTGTAATTTCGATTAAATAACTATCAAGTTCACCTTCGTTCCACTCCTTAAATACATTGTACATTTCATCGTAATTAAGTCCAACATAATCTTTTAATATTTG
>JAGVBL010000112.1 GCA_020059785.1 Ignavibacteriales bacterium
ACATCGATCCGCTTATTAAAATGGCAATCATTCACCATCAGTTCGAAAGTATACATCCTTTCTATGATGGCAATGGTAGAACCGGTAGAATTATTAATATACTTTACCTCGTTATAAAAGACTTGTTGAATCTTCCGGTCCTTTATCTCAGCCGCTATATCATCACCAACAAAAACGAATATTATAAACTCTTACAGCAAGTTCGCCTTTCGGAAAATTGGGAACCATGGGTTCTTTATATGCTCAAAGGTGTTGAAGAAACTTCTCGCCAAACCATTTCCCTCGTTCAAGGCATTAAAGAGATGATGATGGAGTTTAAGCATAAAATAAGAAGTGAACTTCCTAAAATTTACAGTCAAGACTTTTTGAATAATCTTTTCCGGCATCCATACACTAAAATTGAGTTTCTTATGCGGGATTTAAATATTACACGCATTACAGCCACCAAATATCTTAACCTGGTTACTAAACTTGGCTTTTTGGAAAGAAAAAAGATTGGCAGAACCTATTATTACATAAATACACGGCTTTTCGATCTTTTTGTAAATAAACCAATTTAACCGTATAAATAAATGGAATTATTATATATATGAATCATGATATGTATAGAAAATCGAGTTTTGTATATATATCCCGTCCGTTAGATATAGGATATGCACAAATATTGCCATTTCTTGTGCATATAATTCCCAACATGCACTCAGCTTGTGCACTTATTTATTTGAATAAAATGGTGAGCTTATCGAACCATGGATGAATCAAAAAGTAAAATAGTTGTTTATGACTCTGCTTCAATTCAACGAAAAATATTCAACATACGTGGTGAACAAGTTATGGTGGATAGAGACCTGGCTGAATTGTATCAAGTTCCCACTAAAAGACTTAATGAACAAGTGAAAAGAAATTTTGAGCGATTTCCGGTGACATTTAGATTTCAACTTACCAGCAAAGAAAAGATTGAACTGGTCGCAAATTGCGACCGGTTCGAAAATCTTAAACATTCTTCTGTGAACCCTTACGTCTTTACAGAGCAAGGTGTGGCTATGCTTTCTGCAGTATTAAAGAGTGCAATTGCCGTCAAAGTAAGTATTCAGATAATTGATGCTTTTGTAGCGATGAGAAAATATCTTATTACAAACGCCGGCATTTTCCAACGTTTAGATAAGTTGGAACAAAAGCAAATTGAAGCAGACCATAATTTTAATAAAGTCTTTGATGCTTTACAGAATAAGGATTTGGAACCTAAACAAGGAATTTTTTTCGATGGACAAATCTTTGACGCTCATAAATTTGTTTCCAGACTTATACGCAAAGCAGAAAAATCTATTCTTCTAATTGACAACTACATTGATGATACCGTCCTCTCTTTATTCACAAAAAGAAAAAAGAATGTTACGGTAACTATCTATACAAAGGATATTTCTAAAGCACTCTCTCTAGATATCCAGAAGTTCAACTCTCAATACCAGCCGGTTGAAGTAAAAATATTTAAGGACTCTCACGATAGATTTATGATAATTGACAACGACGATGTTTATCACTTCGGCGCTTCTCTTAAAGACCTTGGTAAGAAATGGTTTGCCTTTTCTAAATTCGATAAGTCAGCATTTCTGATTCTAAAAAAACTGAACGATAAAATGGTGTGCGAGTCGAATTATGAGTGATACCTTGAGCCTGTCGAAAGGTGAATGGAAAGAATATAAACTTGGAGATGTTATAGAGTTTGGCAATGGTAGAGTCAGACCTAAATCTAGTGGTAATATTCCGGTTTATGGTGGAAACGGTATACTGGATTTTTGTAATGAATCCAATTATGAGAGCGAAACTATTATAATTGGTAGAGTTGGAGCTTATTGCGGTTCAATTTATTATGAAAATAAACCTATTTGGGTTTCTGATAATGCCCTTGCAGCAAAACCAAAAGAAAATTTTCAAGCTAAGTTTTTATTCTATTTTCTTAAAAACTTGGGCTTAAATAAGTTGGCTGAAGGCTCAAGTCATCCACTTGTTACACAAACTTTATTAAATTCGATCGCTGTTTTTATTACAGATAATTTTGATGAACAACGCGCCATCGCCTCAATCCTTTCCAGCTTAGACGACAAAATAGATTTGCTCCACCGCCAAAACAAAACCTTAGAGCAACTCGCAGAAACTCTTTTTAGACAGTGGTTTGTGGAGGGTTCAAAGTGGGATGGAAAACTTTCTGAATATATCAAAGTTCAAGGTGGATTCGCTTTCAAGAGCCAAGATTTCAAAGAGAATGGCTTTGCTGGAGTCATAAAAATTACAAATATTTCTATGGGTTTTGTGGATATTATAAAAACTCAATTTGTTGATGAAGAAGTTGTTAAGGATATAGACGAAGATAAATTTAGAATAAAGAGTGGTGATTTTTTAATTGCTATGACTGGTGCAGAAATTGGTAAAATAGGAATCGTTGAAAAAACAGAAAAACAAATTTGGTTAAATCAGCGTGTCGGAAAATTAATGGAGAAAGTTCCTTGGGGTAATTATATTAGTTATCTTGCATTAAAATCAAGGCAAGGTCAAGACTACATAACTAATACTTGTTCTGGAAGCGCACAAGAAAACATAAGTTCTTCCAGCATTGAAGGAATGGATTTTACACCTTACTCAGAAGAAAAGACAAATAATTTTGGTATCGAATGTAAATCGTTGTTCGATAAAATAATTTTCAATATGGAACAAATAAAAACATTAAGTCATCTCCGCGATACGCTTTTGCCTAAGTTGATGAGCGGAGAAATTAGAGTAAGAGTTTAATATGTGGCAGAAAATACAATTATTTATAATATCGCTTTGGTTGCTATTCTTCCTGATCCTAGTTTACACAATACAAGTTCCAATATGCTTTGACAAAGATTATCAATTTATTGGTTTATGGTCACTTATAAAATTAAATGTGATTCCCATATTTGTTTTCTTTTAATGATGTTGGGTTTACTCTTTTATAAGTTCTTTAACTATAAGTTTATGAAAGGTGCGCCTGGATTGCCTCAAAAAGTAAACGCAATCCAAGATATCAATTACGAAACTGTATCATTTCTTATTACATACATAATCCCATTATTATTTTTTGTTGTAGGTGCAGATTTATCAGCATATCGAAACTTTATTGTTCTCATAATGACTTTAATAATAATAGGTATTATTTATTGTCGGACAAATATGTTCTATACAAATCCTACTTTGGCAATCCTTGGCTATCATGTCTATAAGGTTTCAACAAATCAGCTTACAGATGTCATCGTTATCATTCATGGCAAATTGAATAAAGGTGATAGTTTTTATCCTCGATTAATTGATGATAATATTTATTTCATAAAAAAGAGTTCACATGAATAAGCAAGAACTTTACAGTAGTCTCAATTTTTTATTTGATGGTCAAAACGAAATTGGTTTGAATATGTATATGATTCTCAATACGAGTGATGGCGTAGTAATACGGAAAGCCGATATAGATCAACTTGTTATTGATGAATTGAAAGACAAGTTCCTAAACCGAATTAAATCTCAATGGATTGAGAATGCAGAATTAAATGTATCTGAAATTTCACAAGCAGATAATAGAAATAAAACAATCTATTACTACGATCTGGAATCAAGACCGGAAGGAT
>JAGVBL010000318.1 GCA_020059785.1 Ignavibacteriales bacterium
AATGAATCTTGAAAAGAATCCGATGACCTATGATATTAAATTCGAAACAAATAATATTGATCTCAATCCGCTGATAGGTATAACAACTTCAATCAATTCGAAAGGGAATCTTGTTGGAAGAGGTGTTTCACCATTCGACATAAATTATGATTTTAATTTCAACACTGGCGAATCAACTTTCAATCAAATACCTATTGAAAAACTTCATATAAAATCTAAAGCCGCTGATAGGAAGATAGAACTTGAATTGAATGGTATAAGCAAGAATTCGGAAGCACTAATTACCGGCGAAATGGTTTTCGACAAAGATACTATTCCTGCTTACAGTTTTCTGGGAAGTCTAAATCATCTCGACCTTTCTTCATTTATCGAAGGAGATTATAAGAGCGATCTGAATTTCTATTTCAATGTTGATGGCAAATATTTTAACCCGGATGATATAACAGGTATCTTTGCCATTGGAATTGATTCTTCAAAATACCGGGGAACCAAAATTCATAATTCAATTGTGGATGTTACTTTTAAAAAAGATTCATCACAAAGAGAAATTAAATTCAATTCCGATTTTGTTGACTTTGCTATAAAAGGTAAGTTCTCTGTTAATGACGCATTAGATATAGTTTCTTACGAAGCAAAAACTATTTCTAAAATTATCTCGGAAAAAATTAAAGAGTTAAATCCTCTTGCTGTAATGAGTACCGGGACATCCGGTTCAATTGAAAGCGAAACGTTACCGGATGTAATTAGCAAAAATCTTAAGCTCGATTTCGAATTTAATTTTAAGGATTTCGCTCTTATAACAGAAATAATCGGTTACGATCGTTTCGATATAATGGGCTCCGGAAAAGGGAGTGTGGCTAACAGTCCGCCTAATTTTTCAATCAATTCAAATCTGGATCTGGATTATATAGTTTTTATTGAGGATAAATCTACATTATACATTTCCGATATTAAAACCGAGCTCAATTTTGTGCGGGATAATCATCACGCCACATTCGATAAATTATCCGGCACAGCACATTTAACCGGTAAAAGATTTTATACAGGAACATATATCAAAGATATTCAGGCCGACCTGAATTTTAACCAGAGCAGATTGTTCTTTAATGCTTCTGCAAATTTTGAAGATATGATAAAAGCTAATGCAGAAGGTTACATATTAATGAGACCAATAGAACAACAGATTAGAATAGGAAGAATAAAAGCTGATTACGACGGACTTCTGTGGACTAATAAAGATACAATAGAAATTTTCTTTAACCCATACCGGTTTAATATTGCAAACTGTGCAATTTATAACGACACCTCATCAATTAGTATTAAAGGAACTATCGAAAACAGCGGGGCTCAAAATCTTGTCCTTCAAGCCAATAATATCTCCGGAAGAATTCTTTCTAAATATTTATTAGGTAAAGATGATTTTAAACTACGGGCGGATGCTGATCTTAGAGCAGTAATTAGCGGCGACTTTGAAGAACCATACATTAACACATCCATCAAGCTGAATCACCTTAAATATGATAATAATAAACTCGGTTTTCTTGATGGTACAATTCGTTACTCCAATAAAGTTGTTACTACAGATATTCAATTTGTCGATTCAACTTATAACATTGATAAGCCATTACTTACATTGAACGGAACAATTCCAATCGATCTTAGCTTTGCAACTGTTGCCAACAGAATTAGCGAAACCAAACAAATTAATCTAAAATTAAATTCAAAAGATTTTGACCTCCGATCATTTGCGAACCTAATTCCAAAAATTGCAGATCAGAGAGGAAATTTAGTAACCGATCTTTCAATTACAGGAACATTAGACAAACCGGTTTTTTCTGGTTTCATTAATTTAAAACAAGGTTACTTTAGATCGGTCGATACTAATTTACCTTACAACTGTAATGTGAAACTGAATTTTAGTCAGCAAGGATTATTAATCGATACATTAATCGTAGCAAATGCCGGCGGCACAAAATACCCTGGGCAAATCAAAGGTTTTGGTTCCATTATTTTTGATGGATTTACACCGAAGGATATGTCTATTCGTTTTAATGGCGATCTTGCTCTCTTCAGTGATGCCTCACGTTCTACAAGTCCTTTCTTATACGGAGATCTTCAAATAGGAACCGCAAGCGATTGGTTGTTAACACTGCGTAATAATGTTCTATTCTTTAAAGGAGATATTTTACTTAAAGAAACTAATCTTACCTTAACCACATCGGAGCAATCAACCGTAACAAGCAGTAATTACAATGTTATTTATGTTGTAGATTCAAGTAAGATCGATCTGGAACAAATAAGATTCGAAGAAATTCTGGCTTCGGAGAATTCAACCGGTAAGAATAACGGAGAAGAATCGATACGAATTGATTACGAAGTTGGAGTTAAAGTTGAGAATAGTGCACGGATTAATATAATCCTCTCTCAAGCGGTAAATCAAAAATTGTTGGTTGAAATGCGTGGTGAACTAAATTACGAGAGCATTGCCGGCGAAGTCCGTGCACAGGGCGCTTTCGATTTAATGAACGGTTCTAAATTAGAATTCTTTAAAACCTTTGATGCCGAAGGAAAAATCCGTTTTGAAACGGATGTTACAAATCCTTATCTCGATATTATTGCAACATACACAAGCGATTATATCGATCCCGGAAATCCAAACTCGGCTCCAGAGGAAGTTGCTGTAAAAATAAAAATTACCGGACCGCTAAAAGACCTTGGTAAAAACCTTGCAAGCAATACTGAAAGTATTGGTGTTTATGTTGGGCAGAGAAATATTCAAAACAATGTTAGAGAAACACGGTACGATTATTCTGACGCTTTTTCATTCATCTTAATCGGGAAATTCAAAGATGATCTAACAGCACAGGACCGTGCACAGGTAGCCGGTCAGACAAATGCAATAGGAAATACCGCTACTTCATTCCTGGGTTCGGTGTTATCAAGTTTTGTTAACTCTGCAGTGGGTGATCTAGTTAACAACATTCAAATAAGTCAAACCGGGGACTATACAAAATTCAGTTTATCCGGCAGAATCCAGAATCTTAGATATAGTTTTGGAGGTACTACAGAAGTATTTCAAAATATCGGTAAAGCCAATCTTAAAATTGAATATCTCTTCAATCCAAAATTTTTGATTCGCCTCGAAAGGAAAGATCCAATTGGCCAGATTTATGTTCTGGATGAAAAAATAAATGAAATTGCATTAAAATATAAATTTGAGTTCTAATGAAAAAAGAAATTAAATCTTACTTTAAAAACCATTCCTCGCTTAAACTTAAATCCAAAGAGATAGCAAAACATTTCGGAATTACAGAAGAATATGGATATGCCGAACTGAAAAGTGTTCTCTTCAAATTAACAGAAGAAGGATTCCTTCAAAAACAGGGTAAGCGATATTCATTAAACAATTCCGAAACCGGCAAATTGATCGGGCAGCTTCAGATAGTTGGTGAGGGCGATTATGGGTTCGTTGTTTTAAAAGGTCAGAATAATAAGACCGATGTTTTCATCCCGGGTAAAAATCTAGGAACTGCTTTCGACGGCGATATAGTTCATATAATCTTGATGGCAAAAAAGCATGGTAAGAATATCGAAGGTAGAATTATCGATGTTGTAGAACGAAATCGAAATGAAATTGTTGGAAGACTCGAAAAAAGTAAATCATTTTATTTTGTTGTGCCGGATAATAAGAAAATTCACCGCGATATTTATGTGGCAAATGATTTCCTTAAAAATGCTAAGGTTGGCGATAAAGTTGTTATTGGAAAAATTGAATGGAAATCTCCCGATGTTAACCCCGAAGGACAAATTCTGGAAGTACTTGGCAAATCAGGAACTTATGATGCAGAGATTGCTTCAATTGCCCGTGAATTTGGTATAACATACAAGTTCTCTGATAAGATTCTTAATCAAGCCGAATCAATTTCCGAAATTATTCCCGATACAGAAATCAAAAAACGTCTCGACCTGCGCGACACAATAACATTTACAATCGATCCTGAAGATGCAAAAGATTTTGATGATGCTGTTTCTGTTGAACCTCTGCAAAACGGAAACTTTTCCGTCGGTATTCATATAGCTGATGTAAGTCACTATGTTAAAGACAACTCTCCTATTTACAAAGAAGCATTAAATCGCGGTACAAGTGTCTATTTAGTTGGTAAAGTAATTCCAATGCTTCCAGAAAAATTATCCAATATTATTTGTTCACTCGTTCCAAACAAAGACCGGCTTACTTATTCAGTAATTGTTGAAATTACTCCGGCTGCAAAAGTAGTTTCCTATGAAATAAAGAAGAGCATAATCAACAGCAAGAGAAGATTTACATACGATGAAGTTCAAAAAATAATTGAAGATGGTAAAGGTGAATTCAGCGATAAAATTCTTCAGCTTAACGACATTGCTCAAAAGTTGCGAACTAAAAGAATTAAGAAAGGGAGCATAAACTTTTTTTCCCCGGAAATTGTCTTTAAACTGGACAAAAACGGAATTCCTGTAGAAATTAATATTAAAGAAGTTCGTGAAAGCAATAATTTAATTGAAGAATTCATGCTACTGGCAAATCAAATAATTGCCGGTCATGTAAACCCTAAACAGAACAAAATTAACAAACCTTTTGTTTATCGAATACATGATTTACCGGACAGGGAAAAGATTTTTGAATTTGCCAGGTTTGTTAAATCGCTTGGTTACTCATTCGATCCTAACTCTGCAAATAAATCAAAACAATTTCAGCAATTGCTCGAAAGTTGTGAAGGGACTGAAGAGGAAGCTGTAATTAATGAAATTGCTATAAGATCTATGGCAAAGGCAATTTATTCAACAAATAACATCGGCCATTACGGATTAGGATTTAAGTACTACACTCATTTTACTTCTCCTATCCGTAGATTTCCGGACCTTATTGTTCATAAACTGATTTTTGATTATACAAATAATAAAGAGAATAATTTTTCTGTAGAAGATCTGGAAGAAATTTGCAATCATTCCTCTGAAAGAGAACGTAATGCTATAAATGCTGAAAGATTATCGGTGAAACTGAAACAAATTGAGTATCTGCAAGGTAAAGTAGGGACTGATTTCCACGGAGTTGTTTCAGGAATTACAAATTTTGGAATTTTTGTAGAGTTAAGTCATACTTTGGCTGAAGGTCTAATAAAATTCAGAGATATGGAAGATGATTATTACATTTTTGATGAAAAAAATTATACCATAACCGGCAAAAGAACTGGAAGAAAAATAAGATTGGGTGATAAAGTAAACGTAAAATTAGCACGTGTAGATAACGAAAAACGTGAAATTGATTTCACTCTACTCGACTAAAAAGAAATTAGAGAGGTGTTATTATGAAAAAAATATATTATTCTTTTTTATTCTTACTAATAATCTCAAATATTGTCTCTGCTCAGTTTGGACAGAATAAAGTACAGTATAAGAATTATAAATGGTTTTATATTCAAACCAGGCATTTCGATATTTATTTTGCAGAAGGCGGAGAAAAAATTGCAGAGTTTACCGCTGCTGTTGCAGAAGATGCAATTGATAAACTCCAGAAAGATGTAAACTACCAGATTAATAATCGTATTGCTTTAATTGTATATAGTTCTCATAACGATTTTGTAGAAACAAATATTACAGACGAGTACCTCAGTCAGGGCATCGGAGGATTTACCGAACCATTCAAGAACCGTGTAGTATTTCCTTTCGAAGGATCATACGAAAAATTCAGGCATGTTATTCACCATGAACTTGTTCATGCTCTTATGCAGGATTTATATTATGGCGGAAGTGTTCAAAACATAATTTCTAAGGGAATTACTTTGCAGCTTCCTCACTGGTTTATGGAAGGAAGCGCAGAGTTTCTATCTCAGGGCTGGGAAACAAATACCGATATGTTTATACGCAATGCAATTATTAGCGAAGTACTTCCTGATATAAATCAATTATCCGGTTATCTCGGTTACAGAGGCGGGCAATCGGTATTCAAATATCTTTCCGATACTTATGGTCGTCAAAAAATTGGAGAGCTGATAAATAAAATACAGGGAATGGGATCTTTCGAAGCCGCTCTTAAAGCATCAATTGGAATTAATATTGAAGAACTAAACGAAAGATGGAAAAAAAGTCTTAAGAAAGAATACTGGCCGGATATTGCAGTTAAAGAAGATCCGGATGAATTTGCCAAAAGATTAACCGATAATAAAAAAGACGGCGGCTTTTATAATTCCAGTCCTACTATTTCTCCTCAAGGCGATAAGATTGCTTTTATATCCGACCGCGATATTTACCTCGATGTTTATATCATGGAAGTTAGCACGGGTAAAGTGTTAAAAAAATTAGTAGAAAGCGGCCGTGCAAATGATTTTGAAGAACTAAATTTATTACACCCTTCTCTTACCTGGGCACCTGATAATAAAAGAATTGCCCTCTCGGTTAAAAGTAG
>JAGVBL010000142.1 GCA_020059785.1 Ignavibacteriales bacterium
AGCTGTAAGTCCTATTGCTAAAAAGTAAAACCAGATTAAATGTGCATCCGAATAGTAAGCTGCTTTTTCAACTTCTGTTAATCCTACGGGTAATGTTTTGGGGTCCGGGCAATATCTGTCAAGTAAAAATCCCGACATAATGAATCCGGAAAGTGCGGAGAAGAAGGAATGCAAATGACTGAATCCCAGATATACTCCTTCTTCACCTTTAGGAGCTTGAAAAGAAAAATATTCTAAGAACCGGGGGGATATAAAACACTCAGCCAATCCTTGAATTCCAATCCCAATTATCATCATTACAGTCAATGGATGAAGCGAGAACCATCCAAGTATAGATACAGAATTTCCTGTTATACTTTCTAATGTCTGACTTCCAGCCATTGCAAGGGCAGAAAAAGGCATTAATAACATTCCAACCAGCATTGATGTTACTGCTTTTTTATTTTTCATTAATTGAGTAATTAATACAACAAAGAGCACAACCACCAAGGGATTAACATTTGCAAGCCACTCAGGGCGTGCTTCTTTACCAAGTAAACGTATTACATATTTCGGCATTGTTGCATAAAGTTGATGTTGAATAATCCAGAATCCGGTTACAATAAGAATTAAAATTATTAATCGCGGTGTTGAAAAGATTTTTTTTAGTGATGTTAAAACATCATTAATGGTTTTACTTTTATGTCCGGCATCCACCTGCTTAAAGAAAAAGATTGCAAATAGTAATGCCAGAAAAGACATACCGGAAGAAAAAAAGTTTACGTATTCCAGACCGAGTCCTTGGCGGATAAACGGTACAAATGTTTTACCGCTGAATGAACCGATATTAACGACCCAGTAAAAAAGTGCATAACCTCTTGCGCGGTTATCCTCGTTTGTTGTTTTTGCAACTGTACCTGTAATAAGCGGCTTAATAAATGAACCGCCAACCATTGCAATAAAAAGGAATATTATCACCAGCAATTTTGAATGCCAAACGCCAAGTAAAAAATATCCTATCGTTAATAACGAGAAGGCAACTATCAATCCATTCTTAAATCCGATCTTATCGCTTATTGCACCGACAAATGGCGGGAGGAAATAGAGACCCGCAAAAAATATTCCCGCAACTATTCCGGTCTCCTTATCGTTAAAACCCACAATATCAGTAAGGTAAAGAGTAAGAACAATAAAAAATCCATAGTAAGCAGCTCGTTCACATAATTCCATTAAATTGGCAAGCCAGAAATCTTTAGGAAATTTCCATGATTGTTTTTTCTCTGTAGCAGTTTCAATAGAAGTCATAAGAGTTCCGTTTGTTATAAAAAGTTGGCGCAAATTATAAAAATTACTTTATACAAAAAACATTATTGATATTTTTTGTATGTTTGCACCGTTTCGGTTTAATCAAGTTGTTTGTTTAATTTTAATAGAGGACGAAAATGAAAATCTATTCAAAGAAAGATTTGAATAATTATTCACTATCACTTACTTACGATGATATTAGTTTAATCCCGCTTGAAATTTCTCAGGTTAAAACTAGAAATGAAGTTAATACAAAGTCTTTCTTTATTGGCGAGGAACTTACTGTCCCGGTAATCTCCAGCCCAATGGATACTGTAACCGGACTTGAAATGGCAAAAGAATTAACAAACCTGGGTTGTATCGGTATCCTGAATAGATTCAATTCATCTTTAAATGATCTGGTAACCAATGGAAAAAACCTGGAAGGAATAAAAGCTGTATCAATTAGTTTAACGGCGGAAGAGAGTCTAATAGATCAGCTGGCAGAAAAAAATATGATTATATGTATTGATACAGCAAATGCAAATAATGCCTATGTATTAAAAAAATGTGAAGAACTTAAAAGTAAATATAAAGTAAAAGTAATTATTGGTAACGTTGCTCACGGTTCCACATTAAAACAACTTGTTGATGCCGGTGCAGATGCTGTTAGAATTGGAATTGGCGGCGGAAGCGTTTGTACTACGTCCGTTCAAACAGGAATTGGAATAGGTCAGGTGTCATCTCTTCTTAATGTATATTTTACAAAACTCGAAAATAAACTAGATATAGCATTGATTGCCGATGGCGGAATTAAAAGTCCCGGTGACGTTGCAAAAGCATTAGCGTGTGGAGCAGATGTAGTAATGCTTGGAAGAATGCTTGCAGGAACAAAAGAAACACCTGGTGAAGTAATTAAATATAACGACCAGCTCTGGAAAAAATACCGCGGCTCTGCTTCTTTTGGCGTTAAAATGAAAAATGAATTTATTGAAGGTGAAGAAACTCTGGTCCCTTATAAAGGTGCAGTTAAAAATGTAATAAATGGAATTTCGGACGGGCTTAGAAGTGCCATGAGTTATTTGAATTGTAATTCATTAAGCGATTTACAGAATATTAATAGCTTCGCTGTATTAAGCACCAGCTCTTATCTGGAACGACTACCAAGAAAATAATTTAGAGGAAAATACTCTACTTCCTCCCATAATTATCAATAGTCCGGCATTTGAAAACCGTGGTGCATATCTCTATATTTGTCCCACATTTTTAAGATAAATTGTAAAGAAATCCTCTTTGAATAATATAAAAATCACACAACTGCCCAGCGGTATAAAAGTAATATCCGAAAAGATAACACAAGTTAAATCATTTTCACTTGGCTTCTGGTTTAATGTCGGTTCTCGGAATGAAAATGAAACTAATAACGGAATAAGTCATTTTCTTGAACATATGTTTTTTAAAGGGACTAAAAAGAGATCCGCAAAAAAAATCGCTGAAGATATTGAATCATTAGGCGGTTATCTGAATGCATTCACTTCCAAAGAACATACTTGCTTTTATGGAAGAGGCCTTGCACAGCACATAGAACAGACTTTTGAAGTATTAGCAGATATGATTCAATATTCGGTTTTTAATCCCGTAGAAATTGAAAAAGAATCGAGAGTGGTAATTGATGAATTATATGATATTGAAGATTCTCCGGACGAATTAATATTCGACAAATTTGAAAGCAATGTTTTTGCCGGGAACACACTTGGAATGCCGATAATCGGTACTGAAAAAAATTTGCGTTCCTTTACTCAAAAGGATTTGAAAGGATTTGTAAAAGATCATTATACATTCAAAAATTTTTATATTGTTGCATCAGGTAATGTAAGCCATAATAAATTACTTAAACTTGCCGAAAAATATATTACCAAAGAAATGATCTCTACATATGAAGATAAAAGAGAATTGAAGTTACTTCCTGCATCTGATCTTTTTGTTGAAAAGGAGACTCAACAAGTTCACTACATAATCGGACGCCCGACTTATGGTACAAGAGATAAAAAAAGAATTGCGGTTAATATATTATCCCAAATATTGGGTGAAGGAAGCAGTTCAAGATTGTTTCAAAAAATCCGCGAAGAAAATGGAATAGCATACCAGATCAATTCTTTTTTAAACTCTTTTTATGATATTTCTACCTTCGGTGTCTATCTTTCTACCAACGAAAATTCAGTTTATAAAGCGCAAAGTCTTATATTTGAAGAGATAGAAAAAATAAAAAGTAAAAAAGTAAGCGAAAAAGAACTTGACCGTGCGAAAGAGTATTTGATTGGGAATATGCTTCTTAGTCTAGAAAGTACTACTAATAGAATGCTTAGAATCGCTCAGTCGATGATCTATTTTAATAAGGTTAAGTCTGTAGAGGAGACTATAAAAAAAATTCATTCGGTAACTTCACAGGAAATTAGAGAAATATCCAACGAGATTTTTGATACATCAGAAAAATTTCCTCATGGTACTCTCACAAGAGTAATTTTATCACCAAAGAATTTATTGCTTCAACTTGTAGCGTAAAAAAGGGAAGAGAAATGCCATACTTAACTATTGATGATAAACAAGTAGAATTCAAACAAGGTCAAACAATAATTGAAGCAGCAGTAACTGCAGATATTGATATACCACATTTCTGCTGGCATCCAAAACTTTCCATTTCCGGAAATTGCCGTGTTTGTCTTGTAGAAGTTGAAAAGATGCCTAAACTTGTTATAGCATGTTCAACGCTTGCTGCAGAAGGAATGATTGTTCATTCTAAATCTCAAAAAACCCTTGAAGCACGAAATGCTGTAATGGAATTTATCTTAATAAATCATCCTCTCGATTGTCCAATTTGCGATGAAGCCGGTGAATGTAAATTACAGGACTATGCTTATTCCCATGGTAAAGGTGAAAGCCGGTTCGAAGAGATAAAAGTTAGGAAAGACAAACGCGTTCAACTTGGCCCATTCATTAAATTCGACGGTGACAGGTGTATTTCATGTTCAAGATGTATCAGGTTCTCCGATGAAATTGCCGGAGCCAATCAACTTACATTTGTTAAACGCGGCGATCGCGTTACTATTACTACTTTCCCGGGTGAATCGTTCGATAACCCTTATGCACTGAATACTACAGATATCTGTCCTGTTGGTGCGCTTACTAATCAAGATTTTAGATTTAAATCCCGTGTCTGGGAAATGTCATCAACAAAATCAATTTGTGTGGGATGCTCGCGTGGATGTAATACAGAAATCTGGGTCCGTAATAACGAGATTCTAAGATTAACACCAAGACTTAATGAAGATGTTAATAGTTTCTGGATGTGCGATAATGGAAGATTGAACACTTTCAAATTTGTAAACGCAAACAGCAGAGTTGATGGAAATTACATTAAAGAAAATGACGAATTGAAAAAAGTTGATTGGTTATACGCTATTTCAAAGACAGCTGATTATTTAAAGAAATACAAAGGGAACGAAATTGCGTTCATCGGTTCTCCGTTTGCTACTTGTGAAGATAATTTTACTATGGTTAAGTTAGCAAAAGCATTGGGCGTAAGTAATATTGATTTTGCTGAGCATAATATTCAGGGTGATCAGGATGATATATTAATAAGAGAAGATAAAACTCCAAATTCACTTGGAGCAAAATTAGTCGGAGTAAAACCTGCTCAAAACGGAATGAACCTTGAAGGTATTCTCCGTTCTATTAAAGAAGGAAATATTAAAGCTCTCTATGTTATGGAAGATGATGTAGCTTCTATAAGTAATGAATGGGAAGAAGCTTTAGGAAAACTTAATCTACTAATAGTGCATTCTTCTAATTTCAATAAGACTGCCAAGCTTGCAAATATTGTTTTCTCTTCATCCACTTTTGCAGAAAAAAATGGTACATTTGTCAATTTTCAGGGAAGAGTACAGAGAATTAGACCTGCAGTTTCAACAATTGAGATGGATAGAGCCCTGGATAGAATGAATATGAGTCGGTGGGATAAATTCGGAACTCAATTCGACAGATGGATGCAAGGACATAAATATGATGCAAAGCCAGGATGGAAAATTTTTTCCCTTATTTCTTCACAATTGAATTTTAAGATGAGATATGAAATGGCAGAAGATGTTTTTGCAGATATTGCAAAGAGTATTGAAGCATTCAGCTCGTTAGATTATGACGTAATTGGTGAAATTGGTTCTCAAATAGAAATTAAAAAGACTGTTGCTGTTTAATTGGAGATAATCAAATGAGTATTTGGGAAATTTTAATAATCACACTAATTAAAATTCTTGTTATCGTTGCAATTATGTTTTTAACAGTTGCTTACCTGGTTTATTTTGAAAGGAAGGTAAGTGCCTGGGTTCAAAACAGACTTGGGCCCAATCGTGTTGGATATAGAGGATTACTACAACCGTTTGCCGATGTTTTTAAATTATTGGTAAAAGAAGATATTGTTCCTGATGCAGCTAATAAACCGCTTCATACACTCGCACCATTCATAGCCTTGTTTGTTGCATTTGCTACATATGCTGTTATTCCATTTGGCCCGTCAGTAAATATTTTTGGTTACGATATTAAATTAGTTGTTGCTGATGTAAATATTGGGATCCTTTATGTACTTGCACTAACATCCCTCGGTGTGTATGGAATTACTTTTGCCGGATGGTCTTCGGGTAGCAAATACTCTTTATTAGGAGGAGTTAGATCTTCGGCACAGATGATTTCTTATGAAGTATCGATGGGATTTTCAATTGCAGGTGTACTTTTACTTGCAGAGTCGCTACGTCCTATCGATATAGTAAATGCTCAATACGGGTGGATGTGGAATATAGTACTTCAACCAATAGGATTCATAACATTTGTAGTCTCTGCATTCGCAGAAACAAACCGTTTACCGTTTGATTTACCTGAAGCAGAACCTGAACTGGTTGGCGGTTATCATACTGAATATTCATCCTTTAAGTTTGCCGGTTTCTTCCTTGCTGAATATGCCAATATGATTATTGCAAGCTGCATGATAGTAACATTATATCTTGGTGGTTGGCAAATACCTTATATAGATAAAGTTGGTCTTAGCGAAACTCTTACCGTTATTTTGCAAGTCGGAGCATTTATTTTTAAAACTATTTTTATGTTATTTATGTTTTTATGGGTAAGATGGTCTATCCCAAGATTTAGATACGATCAACTAATGAATATTGGTTGGAAGGTTATGTTCCCTTTATCACTTTTAAACATTGTATGGGTTGCAGTTTTAATAATGATTTTTAACTTGTAAGAATTATTCAATAATAGAAATAAATTTTTAAGGCAGTTTATGGCAGAGAAAAAAAGAAAAAAAGATTTAAATTTTTTTGAAAGGATTTATGTTGTAGAAATAGTTAAAGGGATGATTCTTACATTTAAGAACATGCTTCGTCCTAAAGTAACAATGGAATATCCAGAAGTAAAGTTTGACCCACCTGCATCGTATAGAGGAAGACCTGTACTTGTTCAGGAAAATAATGGCGTGGAAAGATGTGTTGCTTGTGGATTATGTTCACGTGTTTGTCCTGCCCTTGCTATTGAAGTTCAAGCAGCTGAAACTGAATTAGAAAAAGAACGATATCCTCAAAAATTTGAAATTAATATGCTGCGTTGTATCTTCTGCGGTTTTTGCGAAGAAGTTTGTCCTGAAGAAGCAATTGTTATGAGTAAAGATTATGAACTAGTTTTCACAAACCGTGATGATGCAATTTACGGGAAAGACAAATTGCTAATCCCCGTCGATAAATTAAAAGACAGACTTGAATTCTTGCGAAATTTCAAATAGGATAATAAATAAAAAAGATAATTTGCCCTCTCAACCGATAGGGTTTTTTTTGTTTACAATAGCAAATACTAAAGTTTCGTTCTAATATTTTTTTTATTAGATTTCAATTCAAATTGATGATGAACTGAAATGTTTTCAAAAGTTCTCTCTGCAGCTACATTCGGAATTGATGCTTACCTTGTTGAAGTTGAAACTCATAGCGAGAAGCAGCTTCCCTCAATTACAATAGTCGGATTACCCGATAACGCAGTTAAAGAGAGCAGGGAAAGAGTTACTGCAGCATTAAAGAATTCCGGTTTTGAATTTCCGCTTAAAAAAATTACAACAAACTTAGCACCAGCAGATATTAAGAAAGAAGGAAGTGCATTCGATTTACCTATTGCCATTGGTATTCTTGCTGCTAACGAGTCAATTAATAATGATGCTTTGGGAAAAGTTTTATTCCTTGGAGAACTTTCATTAGATGGTTCACTTAGAAAAATAAAAGGGGCATTACCTATTGCTGTTGAAGCAAAAAGAATTGGAATTGATAAATTAATACTGCCATTAGACTCGGTGAAAGAAGCTTCCATTGTTGAAGGAATTGATGTCTTTGGACTTCAATCCCTTAATGAAGTAGTGGATTTTTTAAATTACCACTCAAATTATAAACCGGTAAAAACAGATCGTGATGAAATATTTGCTCAGGTTAATACATATGTATTGGATTTTTCCGATGTAAAAGGTCAGGAAAATGTAAAACGTGCACTCGAAATTGCTGCAGCAGGTGGGCATAATATTCTAATGATAGGACCTCCCGGCTCGGGTAAAACTATGCTTGCCAAAAGACTCCCTTCTATATTGCCCCCATTAACATTTGATGAGGCATTGGCAACCACAAAAATTCATTCGGTTGCTGGAATATTACCTAAAGACAAAGCATTAATAACGGAGCGACCTTTCCGCAGCCCACATCATACAGTATCCGATGCAGCTTTAATTGGCGGAGGTTCGATCCCCCGACCCGGTGAAGTTTCATTTTCTCATCATGGTGTTTTGTTTCTTGATGAATTGCCGGAGTTTAAGAAAAATGTACTCGAAGTTTTACGGCAACCTCTTGAAGATTTCAAAGTAACTATAAGCCGTTCAAAAATGTCGATTGAATTTCCAGCTAACTTTATGCTTGCTGCTGCAATGAATCCTTGCCCATGTGGCTATTTTACAGATCCAACAAAAGAATGTACTTGTAATACTGCACAGATTCAAAAGTATATGTCAAGAATTTCTGGACCATTATTAGATAGAATAGATATTCACATTGAAGTCCCGGCGGTTAAATTCAAAGATCTTACTTCCAGTTCGGTTGGAGAGAAATCGGAAGAGATACGTAAGAGAGTTGTGAATGCTAGGGGAATTCAACATAAACGTTTTGAATCTCTTAATCATATTTTTTGTAATGCAGATATGGGGACAAAAGAATTGAAAAAGTATTGTAAAATTGATTCAGCATCAGAGGAATTGCTAAAAATGGCAATGACAAGATTAGGTTTATCTGCAAGAGCGTACGATAGAATTATTAAAGTAAGCAGAACAATTGCTGATTTAGAAGGAGCAGAGAACATTTTACCCAATCATATTAGTGAAGCAATACAATACAGAAGTCTGGATAGGGAATTGTGGGGTCATTAAAAATTCTAAAATTCTTATAGAACATTTCTTGCTTTTTTATTTATACACGTCTATATTTGAAGCTCGCTTTTTGAATTAGTGGGTGAAATTTGTCCGGGCGGACGCCGGAGTTGGAGAGCCGGGGCGGACTGTAAATCCGTTGGCAAAC
>JAGVBL010000055.1 GCA_020059785.1 Ignavibacteriales bacterium
GCCGGGTAATGTTACGGGCATGTAAAGAATTGAACCTTCATCAAGCGGAGGCATAAATTCACTTCCGGTATTTAGAATCATCGGGACAGTAATTAATAAAGCAATCACATTTATTGCGATTGTAATTTTTCTGTGTTTAAGCACCCAATGGATTACAGGTTCATAAAGACGAATGAAAAATCTTGTTGTTGGATTTTTGTCTTCCGGTTTGAACTTGCCTCGCATAAGCATTGTCATTAAAACGGGGATAAGGGAGATAACTATAATGGCTGCGCCAATCATTGTGAAAGATTTTGTGAAGGCAAGCGGTTTAAAAAGTTTTCCTTCTTGCCCGGTTAACAGAAATACTGGAATAAACGAAACAAGAATTATTAGTTCTGAAAAGAAAATTGCTCTGCCTACTTGTTTTGCAGAATCAATAGATATCTTTTTATATTCATCGGATGTGAGTTTCCCTTTCTCTTCTATAGCTTTCGCAATGTTCCTGTAAGCATTTTCAACCAACACAATGGAAGAGTCTACTATCACTCCTATCGCAAGTATAATTCCACCGAGACTCATAATGTTGGAAGTAATATCGAAGATATACATAAGAATAAAAGAAATAAGAACTGCAATTGGAATTTCGATAAGTATTCTTACAATACTTCTCCAATGCAAAAGAAAAATCGCAACCATGATTGAAACAGTAATAGCTGCTTCAATTAAAGCTCTATCAAGTGTTCCAATCGCTTCTTTTATAAGAGTGCTGCGGTCGTAAGATGTTATAATCTCAACACCGGGTGGAAGTCCAGGCGAAATTTCTTTAATTTTTTCTTTCACCTTATCAATAACTTTTTGAGCATTCTCTCCGGTTCGCATTACAATAATGCCGCCAACAGCTTGGCCTTCACCATTCTTTTCTAAAGCGCCGCGCCTTATATCTCCGCCTAAAACAACGGAAGCAACATTTTTAATTAGAATCGGAATTCCATTAGTTGTAGTTTTTATTACTGTGTTCTCAATATCATCTTTTGATTGGATGTAACCCTGACCGCGTACAAAATATTCTGCGTCGCTTACCTCCAAGATTTTACCGCCAACTTCATTATTGCTTCTTTGAATTGCGCTAATAACATCGGAAACAGTTAAATTGAAAGCGCGCAGATCATCAGGATTAACATCTACTTGATATTGTTTTACGAATCCACCGATGCTTGCAACTTCTGCAACGCCATCAACTGCTGATAACTTGTATCTGATATACCAATCTTGAACCGCACGTAATGTTCCCAGATCATATCCTTTGCCTTCAACTGTGTACCAATAGACGTGACCAACTCCGGTTCCATCCGGTCCAAGCGAAGGCACAACACCGGAAGGCAATTGAGCTTGAATAGTGTTCATTCTTTCGAGAACGCGTGTGCGTGCAAAATAAGTATCAACTCCATCTTCGAAGACTACAAAAACGAAAGACATACCGAACATTGATGTTGCACGCACAGCTTTTACGTGAGGTAAACCTTGCAAGCCGGAAACAATTGGATAGGTAACTTGATTTTCAATTATTTGAGGGGAACGTCCCATCCATTCAGTAAATATTATTACTTGATTTTCCGAAAGATCTGGTATTGCGTCAACCGGTAAATTAACAACGCTGTAAATTCCAAAACCGATTACGATCACATATAGTAGAATTACAATGAATCTGTTGTGCGAAGACCAGTCAATAATCTTTTCTATCATTTATTTTCTCCGTAAAGGGTGTCCATTCTTCTTATTATTGTGGACTAATGAATATAGTTGATAAACCATAAATCCAACTATTCCCAAGTAAACTAAACACCAAATGAGCCGTTCCACGTTGTTGTACTTTCATTTTTATGTTTATATAAGCCAACAAGCATGCCGTTAAAAAAGCTCGTTTTTCTATTCTAATCGTGGGGTCGGTTTTCTAGTCTTTTAAAGAATCTTTAAATGAATTAAAGATTCTTAAAAATGTGTTTGTTTATTCCGGCTTAGTGAGTTTATAGCTTTCAATTTTGGAATAGAGAGTTGGAAGAGAAATGCCGAGAATTTCCGCGGTTTTGGGTTTATTCCATTTATTGAATTCTAAGACTGAAGTGATATGTTTTTTTTCAACTTCCGCAAGAGTAACATCAAGCGGGAATGAAGAAGAATTTGAGAATTGATTTTCTAAAAGTATATGTTCTTTGAGGAGAACTTCCCCGTTAGTTAAAACAACGGCTTGCATAAGTGTATTTTCAAGTTCTCTCACATTACCAATCCAATCGTGTTGATTCAATAAACTCATAACTTCATCGGAAACTTTAAAAACATTTTTATGCAGTTCTCTATTAATCTTTTGCAATAAGAAATTCACCAGGAGGGGAATATCATCTTTTCTTTGGCGAAGCGGGGGAAGTTCAATCTTAACAACATTCAATCTGTAAAAGAGATCCTCCCGGAATTTTTTCTCTTTAACAAGTTGTTCAATGTTTCTATTTGTAGCAGTAATGATTCTGGCTCTCATCGGGATAAGCGTTTCACCACCTACCCTTTCAAATTCTTTTTCTTGTAGAACGCGTAGAAGTTTTATTTGAAGATGCTGAGACATTTCGGATATTTCATCGAGAAAGATTGTGCCGTTTCCAGCAAGTTCAAACTTTCCTTTTTTAGTTCTATCTGCTCCGGTGAATGAACCTTTCTCGTGTCCGAACAATTCACTTTCGAGAAGCGATTCTGTTATAGCAGTGCAATTGACTGCAACGAATGGTTCTGATTTTGTAGTTCCACTGTAATGGATTGATTTAGCTACTAACTCTTTGCCGGTTCCGCTTTCACCTTGAAGTAAAACAGTAACTCGATTTGCAGAGACTTGTCCAATTATTTTATAAACATCTCTCATCAGTTTAGATTTACCAATTATCCTTTTCTCTGGCTGGAACTCTTCTGCTTGGTCTTCAATGAGCGTATCAATTCTTTCGCTGAGAGTTTTCGATTCAAGAGCGCGTGCAATTGTAACTTTGAGCCGTTCAATATCCAGAGGTTTTTCAAGATAATCATATGCACCGTTTTGCATCGCCTCAATTGTAGTTTGAACATCGTCATGAGCGGTTATTAAAATTATCTTTGTAAGTGGATCAATCTCTTTTACTTTCTTAAGAAGTTCGAGTCCGGTTAGATTGGGCATTTTGATATCGGAAATGATTAAATCCGGTTGCAGATTTTGAATAATATCGAAACCAATTTTTCCATCTTCGGCAGAGAGAACAGAATATCCAAGGCGCTTCAAATAATTTGAAAGAGTTTGACGAATTGATTCGTCATCATCTATTATTAGTATTTTTTCCATAGTAATTCAATCGTAATTTAATTTCGAAAATTGTTTCACCGGGCTGTGATGAAATAAGCGAGAATATTCCGTCATGCTGCTCAATTATTTTTTGTGAAATAGATAATCCAAGTCCGGTACCAGATACTTTTGTTGTAAAGAAAGGATCAAAAATATAGTTTGGTTCTTCGATTCCACAGCCGTCATCAGTTATGCGAATGATAAGATAATTATCAGCTAAGTGAGAAGAGATTGTGATAGTGCCAGTTTCCTTTATGGCATCAATAGAGTTTTGAATAATGTTTAGAAAAACTTGTCTTAATTTATCTTCGTCGCCGGCAAAATCAAC
>JAGVBL010000199.1 GCA_020059785.1 Ignavibacteriales bacterium
CCTTGATAATCTTCTAACGGGTCGGCTCGAAAATATTGAACATCTATTTGGAAATGAAAACTTTCAGTTTGTTAAATTAGATGTAACCAATTTTATTCACGTCCCTTCATCGGTTGATTATGTTCTACACTTTGCCTCCCCGGCTAGCCCGATTGACTACCTTAAACTTCCTATTCAGACTCTTAAAGTAGGATCGCTCGGTACTCATAAAGCTCTTGGACTTGCAAAGGAGAAAAAAGCACGCTTTCTTCTTGCTTCAACTTCCGAAGTATATGGCGACCCTATGATTCATCCTCAAAAGGAGGATTACTGGGGTAATGTTAATCCCGTTGGGCCGCGCGGTGTTTATGACGAAGCAAAAAGATTTGCTGAAGCTATTACTATGGCTTATAACCGCTATCATAACCTCGATACCCGCATTGTCAGAATATTTAATACTTACGGTCCAAGAATGAGGCTTGATGACGGTAGAGCACTTCCAACTTTCTTTTCACAAGCACTGCGAGGTCAAGATATTACGGTATATGGAAACGGAAAACAGACAAGAAGCTTCTGCTTTGTAAGTGATTTGATTGATGGAATCTTCAAACTTCTTATGTCGGGTGAAGTCCTGCCGGTTAATATCGGTAACCCTGAAGAAATTACTATTGAAGACTTTGCAAAAGAAGTAATAGAACTTACTAAATCTAAAAGTAAAATTATTTATAAAGATTTACCCGTTGATGACCCGCAGGTCCGCCAGCCCGATATCTCGAAAGCTAAAATGATTCTTAATTGGTCACCCGAAGTAAAAAGGGAAGTGGGCTTAAAAATTACTCTGGATTATTTCAAAAAAATGATCAATTAGATTTTTAAAAAATAAGAAGTCCCGCATATCGCGGGACCTTTTTTATACATTATTCATTGTACATTTTACATTGCTTTTAATACATTCCGTCCATACCGCCGTGTGGCATTGGAGGCATCGGTTTTTCTTCTTCTTTTTTCTCATATACGACTGCTTCTGTCGTAATTAAAAGGGAAGCAACTGAAGCTGCATTTTCAAGAGCTGTTCTTGCAACTTTAGTAGGATCAATTACTCCGGCTTTAACAAGGTTTTCATATTTTTCAGTTGCAGCGTTAAATCCAAAATCATCTTTTCCTTCAAGTACTTTGTTCAATACAACAGCACCTTCTAAACCAGCATTTGCAGAGATTAGTTTGATTGGTTCTTCAAGTGATTTTTGAATTATCTTAATACCGGTATTCTGATCAACATTTTCACCTTGCAGTTTTGAGAGTGTGGCAATAGCTCTTACGAAAGCAACACCGCCGCCCGGAATAATTCCTTCTTCAACGGCTGCTCTTGTTGCATGCAGTGCGTCTTCAACACGTGCTTTTTTCTCTTTCATTTCTACTTCTGTTGCTGCACCAATCTTAAGAACTGCAACACCACCGGATAATTTTGCCAATCTTTCCTGAAGTTTTTCTTTATCGTAATCGGATGTAGTTTTTTCAATCTGAGCTTTTATTTCGTTGATTCTCTTCTTTATATCATCGGTCTTTCCGTAACCTTCAACAATTGTAGTGTTGTCTTTGTCAACAACAACTTTCTTAGCGCGACCTAAATAATCTAATGTAGAATTCTCTAATTTGAATCCTCTTTCTTCAGAGATTACTGTTCCATCGGTTAAGACTGCAATATCTTCAAGCATTGCTTTTCTTCTGTCGCCGAATCCGGGAGCTTTAACAGCACATACTTTTAATGTTCCGCGTAATTTGTTTACCACTAATGTTGCAAGTGCTTCACCTTCTAAGTCTTCTGCAATAATTACAAGTGAACGCCCGGCTTGTGCAATTTTCTCTAAGATGGGGAGAAGATCTTTCATCGCAGAGATTTTTTTGTCGTGAATTAAAATGTATGGATCTTCTAATGTTGCTTCCATTGTCTCAGAATTTGTAACAAAGTAAGGTGAAATGTAACCGCGGTCAAATTGCATACCTTCTACTACCTCCAATGTAGTATCTGCTGATTTACTCTCTTCAACCGTGATAACTCCGTCCTTACCTACTTTTTCCATAGCGTCAGCAATAAGGTTGCCAATTGCCTTATCGTTGTTTGCAGAAATGGAGCCTACTTGAGCAATCTCTTCGCGTCCGCCCACTTCTTTCGAAATTGATTTTAAGTACTCAATTACTTTTGTAACCGATAGGTCAATTCCTCTCTTCAAGTCCATCGGGTTAGCACCGGCTGTAACGTTCTTTAATCCTTCACGGTAAATTGCCTGGGCTAATACAGTTGCTGTGGTTGTTCCGTCACCGGCAACATCGCTGGTCTTGGAGGCAACTTCGCGAACCATCTGGGCACCCATATTCTCAATCGGATTTTCAAGTTCAATCTCTTTTGCTACGGTAACACCGTCTTTGGTAACTGTAGGTGCACCGAATTTTTTATCGATAATTACATTACGTCCTTTTGGACCTAATGTTACTTTTACAGCGTTGGCTAATTTATCAACACCGTTTTTTAATGCTGTTCTTGCATCACTGCTATACTCAACTATTTTTGCTGCCATATTAATTCTCCTTATATTTTATCAAACTTAGGTTACTTTACAATACCGTAAATGTCGCTTTCGCGCATAATTAAATATTCTTCACCTTCAATCTTTACTTCAGTTCCGGAATATTTTCCGTATAAAACAGTATCACCAACTTTTACAGTTAGCTTAATAAGTTTCCCGTCTTCAGTAGTTTTACCTTCACCAACTGCAACTATGGTTCCTTCAATTGGTTTTTCTTTTGCTGTATCTGGTAATATAATACCGCCTTTTGTTGTTTCTTCAGCTTCTTTTGGTTTTATAATTACTCGATCCTGTAACGGTTGGATTTTGAATTGAGCCATTTTTACCTCCTGATTATTTAATTTATGGTTAGCACTCTATAAAATCGAGTGCTAATATAATATGCAGATTGTTTTTTGTCAATATTCTCTTTTTTTCATTTTTTTCAATGTATTTGCACTGAATGAATTTTTCCGGTGTGAATTACTTAACTCACCTTGCGCAAAAAAGTATTCTATTAATTGATTTCAAAACTTCATAGCAAAGCAAGCCTTCATATTTTCTAGTTCATTAAAGGCAGTGCGATTTGCAGAAATATAAAGTTTAGACCTAAGAGCTGTCTGATTAAGCTTGGCTCTAATGCTCAAATATTCCAACTTGAAAAAAGAATTTATTGAGGCAAAGATGTGATTACTGTGTGTTCTTACTCTTTTAGTCGGAGATTTGCACAATGAAACGTGCTGCTTTAATGATTTGTGATATTTATTTTTGTCTTGAGAAGTTTTTTGAACTTATGACTAAGGATAAAATCTCGGGGGAGAGCCCTTTTCTCTTGACAAGTAACCTTTAATAATGAGTAACCTTTAATATGCTATTCTTTCATAATTATTTTTTTGAGCTGAGCCGTGATCATCCATCTAAAGTGCAATCAGTACAAAAATTCTCCTTCTCATAACTGATAACCGATAAACCCGCACGCCACCAGCTAATCACAAACCAACAATCAATAATCACTACAACGCTTACTCTTCCAGCAGCCACTGGTCAGCAAATTCTTCAGAAATGTTCTCAATAAACCGTGAAGGTTTAGCAAAAGTAATTCCGTTATGCCGGTCGAATATGTGCATAGGGTAACAGACAAATAGATTCTGCTTGGCGCGAGTAGAGGCAACATACATCAGGCGGCGTTCTTCCTCAAGATTCTCAAATTTTTCGAACGATTGTGTGGAAGGGAAGAATCCATCAACGGCATGTATTATAAATACGGAATGCCATTCCAGTCCTTTTGCCGAGTGGATTGTAGAGAGTGTTAGAAACTCCCGCTCTTTATCTGTAGCATCAATATCAATAACACTGTCTTGTGGGGGATCGAGCGCCATATCAGAAAGAAGACTATCGAGAGATCTATAATTCTCACTTATATTCAAAAAAATATCCAAATCTTTTTTACGCTTATTCCAATCGTCGTATTTATCTCTAAAGATCGGCTCATAATAGTTCAACGCCACTTCAGCTTTATCAGCCGGTATCTGATTTTTAGTGTGAAGTTCATGAAGCAGCAAGAATAAATTGAAAATTCTGTCGTTATATTTTTTACTTACCGCAGTTTCAGGATTCGACTTAATTGATAATTTACCGGCGGCAATTTCATCCATTATTAACTGAGCTTTCTTTGGACCAATTCCTTCGTGTAATAATAATACACGATACCAGCTTACATAATCAGATGGATTTTGCGCAATGCGTAAGAATGCAAGTAAGTCTTTTACATGAGCTGTTTCAATAAACTTCATTCCACCGAATTTAACATAAGGAATGTTGGCTTTGTTCAATTCAATTTCGAGATCGAATGAATGGAATGAAGATCTGAATAACACTGCAATATCACTTAGCAGAACACCTTCTTCCCTAAGCTCAAGAACTTTTTCAACAATAAACCGTGATTGCATATTTTCATTGGCAGCATTAATAATACCCGGTAATTCACCACCGGTTTTTCTTGTGAAAAGATGTTTCGGATATTTTTCGAATGCGAACTCAATAATCCGATTGGAGAAATTCAGAATTTCCTGAGTGCTTCTGTAATTCTCCTCAAGCTTAATAAGCTTTACATCTTTGAACAGCTTCGGGAATTCCATAATGTTTTTGAAATTAGCTCCGCGGAACGAATAGATTGATTGTGAATCGTCGCCAACAACCATAATGTTCTGATTAATTTGACCGAGACCCTGAATTACTTCCGCCTGAAGTTTATTTGTATCCTGGTATTCATCAACCATAGTGTATTTAATAGTATTAAGAAAAGATTTTGCAGCGGGGGAGAACTCCATTAGAAAATCCCGTAAGTAAACTAATAGATCATCATAATCGAGTAAATTGTTCTGACGCTTATAAGAAGTATAAACTTTCTGTATCTGTAAAAATTTATCTATGTACTCGGCAAAGTGAGGGTATTCCTCCTCGAGGATTAATTCCACAGCTCTTCCTGTATTAACACCAAGACTAAGCACTTTGAAGATAGTTTGTTTGTTAGGAAATCTTTTTTTGTGCTGGGAAAGATTTAACTGTCCACGTATAAGGTTGATAACATCCTCGCTGTCGCTCTGATCGAGAATTGAGAAACCATTATC
>JAGVBL010000341.1 GCA_020059785.1 Ignavibacteriales bacterium
AATTGTAACTTCCGGAAGTAGTTTTTCTGGTAGTCCGTAACTTGATGCAATACTACTCGATTTATTCTTAATTGATTCTATTATTTTTGAATGAAGATCATCATTAAAAGATCTTACAGTCAAACCCATCTCAACTTCACCTGGAATAATGTTATGTTTTGTTCCACCTTTAATGTATCCAACAGTAACAACCGCCGGTTCAAAAGGGGAGACTTCTCTACTAACGATTGTTTGAAATGCTAATATCATCTGTGCAGAGATTACAATCGGGTCGATTGTGTTTTGAGGTAATGCACCGTGCCCGCCTAAACCGTGAACTTTGATGGTTACACTGCTTGCATTCGCCATTGCATTACCGGGGTAATATGCTACATTTCCGGCTTCAACTCCTGTTGCAACATGGATAGCAAGAGCATAATCCGGGATACCGAATTTCTGATAAAGACCGGCTTCTAACATCATCTTAGAACCTCTTCCAATTTCTTCAGCTGGTTGAGCGACCATCATTAATGTTCCTTTCCACCTGTTTTTATTATTGGCAAGAATATTTGCAACACCAATAAAAACCGACATGTGTATATCATGTCCGCATGCTTGCATAACTCCTTTGTTGTTACTGGAAAAGGGGAGTTCTGTTTTCTCCTCTATTGGTAAAGCATCCATATCGGTTCTTATCAATAATTTTTTACCCTCTCCGTTTTTTAGAATTCCAACCAATCCATAACCGCCGATTTTTTCTGTTACCTCAAATCCAAGTTTGCGTAGTTCTTCTCCAATTCTTTTTGATGTTCTCTCTTCCTGTAATGATAACTCCGGGAATTGATGAAATTCGCGGCAGAGTTTTTCTAAATAAGGATAGATTTTATCTATTGTCTGTCCATGATTTATTTTTACTAATAGTAAGATTATTATTGAAAATATTTTTATTAACGATTGCATTATTAATTCTCCTGTCAAATAATAATTGTATTAAAACTAAGAATTTATTTATTGACATCACAGATTGGTTAGTCTGCTTCAAATGATTATTTTTACATAAAAAAGCTGAGCAATTATGAACGGAACTGACAATAAAAATATTACTAATCCGGAAGGGAAGTCAAAAAATTTCATCTACGAAATTATTGATGAAGATTTGAAAACGAATAAATGGGGCGGAAAGGTTCATACCAGATTTCCACCCGAACCAAATGGTTATCTTCACATCGGACATGCAAAATCGATTTGTTTGAATTATGGAATTGCACGCGATTATAAAGGCAAGTTTAATCTCCGTTTTGATGATACTAATCCGGAAAAGGAAGAACAGGAATATGTTGACTCAATAATCGAAGATGTTAAATGGCTTGGCGGCGACTTTGAAGACAGAATACTTTATGGATCCGATTACTTTGAACAGATGTACATGTGGGCGGTAGAACTAATAAAAAAAGGAAAAGCTTACGTATGCGACTTAAATGCAGATGAAATCCGGCAGACTCGCGGCACACTTACAGAACCCGGTAAAGAATCTCCATACCGTAATAGGAGTGTGGAAGAAAATCTTGATCTGCTTGATAGAATGCGTAAAGGAGAATTTCCAAATGGCTCTAAAACTCTTAGAGCCAAAATTGATATGAGCTCACCTAACATTAATTTACGCGATCCCATTATGTATCGAATAGTACATGAAGTGCATCATCGTCAGGGCAGCGACTGGTGTATTTATCCCACCTACGATTGGGCACATGGAAACGAAGATTCAATTGAAGGAATAACCCACTCAATTTGTACTCTTGAATTCGAAAATCACCGTCCATTATATGATTGGTTTTTAGATCAGCTTGGTGTTCATCATCCGCAGCAGATTGAATTTGCCCGGCTCAATTTGAGTTACACAGTAATGAGTAAAAGAAGATTACTGCAGTTAGTTAAAGAAGGATATGTAGATGGATGGGATGACCCCCGTATGCCTACTATTTCCGGTTACCGCAGAAGGGGATATACACCAGAATCAATAAGAAATTTTGCCGAGATAATTGGAGTTGCTAAGCGTGACGCACTAACAGACATTGCTCTTCTTGAGTATTCCATAAGAGACGATCTTAATAAAAGAGCTAATAGAGTAATGGCTGTTCTAAAACCGTTGAAAGTTGTTATTACTAATTATGTTGGTGAAGAGGAATTAGATGCTGTTAATAATCCTGAAAATCCTGATGCCGGTTCAAGAAAAATTCCATTCAGTAATGAATTATTTATTGAACAGAGTGATTTTATGGAAAATCCTCCCAAAGGATTTCACAGACTTGTTCCAGGCGGTGAAGTAAGATTACGTTATGCATATATAATTAAATGCGAAGAAGTGATAAAAAATGATAATGGTGATGTTATTGAATTAAGATGTACTTATGATTCTGATACAAAGAGCGGTTCCGGATCGAGTAATAAAAAAGTTAAAGGGGTTATTCACTGGGTTTCTGCTAAACATTCTTTTGATGCGGAAGTTAGATTATATGACCGCTTGTTTACCGTTGAAAATCCTGGAGCTGAAGAAGATTGGTTAAGTAAATTGAATCCAAATTCACTGGAAGTAATTACAAATGCAAAATTGGAACCGTCACTTAGGAATGCTAAACCGTTAGATAAATTTCAGTTTGAACGCATGGGTTACTTCTGTGTTGATACAAAGTATTCAACTGCTGATAAATTAGTGTTCAACAGAACCGTTACATTAAAAGATAGTTGGAAAAAATAATTATGTAGAGACGTTTAATAAAGCGTCTCTATTTTAAAAATAATTCCTCAAGTACCTTTCTCCTATAATCAAAAATTTCTTCAACTTGCTTTCTTACAAATAGTCTGTGCACAATTCTTCCAATTATTCCAAACGGTAGCGCATAATTAACTGTATCTACCATTATCAATTCTAAATTATCAATTCTAAATTGATGTAAGTGGTGCCAGAATTTATAAGGACCGAACCGTTGTTCATCAATAAAATATTCTTTCTCTTTAACATGTGTAATTTAGGTTACCCACCGTATTGGAATATTCAAGACCGGTTTAACAATGTATGCGATTATCATTCCGGCATACATTTTTTCGTTCCTAAAATTAGAAGTGATCTCAAAGCCCATGTAAGGAGGGGTAATCTTTTTAAGATTTTCAGGTGATAAGAAAAACTCCCATGCTTCATCCAGTGAAATGGTAAGTTTCTGTTCTCTGTAAAGTGTATATAGCTTCATAATTTTTATAAAGCTAAACCAGAATCAAATTAGTAGAGTTTCCTAAATTGAGTTATTAGCCTAAAATTTCTATAGCCTTCTCAATTCTCTTTATAACTTCCTCCTTTCCTAAGATGAAAAGGAGATCAAACATTCCCGGTCCTGTGCTTTGACCTGAAACAGCCAAACGTAACGGATGAATCAATTTACCTTTGCCAATTCCTAATTGGTCTGCTGTTTTTCCGAATGCATGTTCAAAATCTTCTTTAGTAGGATTATCGAGCAGTTTAAACTCATCAATAAGCTTACGCAACTGTTCTGGTGTTTCCGGCTTCCAGTTCTTTTCAACTGACTTTTGTTCATACTCTGTAGGTGCAGTATAGAAGTATTGACAGGTAGTAATGAATTCTTTTGCAAATGAGACTCTTTCTTTCATAGCAGCAATAATTTGAAGAAGATAATTATCCGGTAAATTGAGAATTGAGAATTGAGAATTGAGAATCTCCTTTTTAAGCAATTTAAGAATATCATCATCAGGCATTTTTCTTAAATGTTCTGCATTAAGCCAGTTCAGTTTTTGAAGATCGAAAACCGCACCCGCTTTATTAACTCTATCGAGGGAGAATTTATCAATCAATTCATTCATATAATAAAATTCTTTATCATCACCGGCATTCCATCCTAAAAGGGCAACAAAGTTAATTAAAGCATCTTTTAAGTATCCTTTATCGCGGTAATCTTCTACTGCTACGTCACCTTGCCGCTTGCTTAATTTGGATTTATCAGGATTAAGAAGAAGGGGAAGATGCGCAAACTTTGGACGTTCCCAACCGAATGCATCATATAACAGAGCATGTTTGGGTGTTGACGAAAGCCATTCCTCACCACGAATTACATGACTTATTTTCATCAAATAGTCGTCAACTACATTAGCAAGATGATAAGTCGGGTAACCATCGCTTTTTATTAGAACCTGGTCATCAACGTTATTACTATCAAACTCAACTCGTTCACGTATAATATCATCAAAAATTATTTTCTGATTCGGCTTAACATTAAGACGAATAACATATGGAAGATTGTTGTTGAAGTTTTGTTCAATCTCTTCTCTAAAAAGTGAAAGACAATGCTTATCATATTTTGCCTGGGGCAGCTTCTGCTTCTCCTGTTCTTCACGAAGTTTATGAAGCCGCTCCGTTGTACAGAAGCAATAATAAGCATCACCTTTAGCAATTAGTTCATCAGCAAATTTTTTATAAATATCTAACCGTTGGGACTGCATATATGGTCCGTAATTACCACCAACATCGGGTCCTTCGTCGTAATCAAGTCCTGCCCATTTTAAGGCAGCAATAAGATTTTCTACTGCACCTTCTACATAACGGTTACGGTCAGTGTCTTCAATCCTTAGAATAAATTTACCATTATTCTTTCTTGCAAATAAATAGTTATAAAGAGCAGTACGTAAACCGCCAACATGCAAATAACCCGTTGGTGAAGGGGCAAAGCGGACTCTTATTTCTTTCACAATAAACTCTATTGTTTTTTATGGTTGGCGCAAATATAAAAAAGTTGATTGTAATTATCGGTATTCGGCAAGTATTAATTGATTAGATTCCCCGAAATATCAGTAACAGTAATGCTCTTAGGTACTTACACTAAAGAGAAAGAATTTACTGAAACTTATGCATTAGTGTAGTACTTAACCTTATCAATAAATTCTTTAGAGTCGATTGGTTTGGGAATATAATCCGTTGCACCGGACTCAAGACATTTTTCGCGGTCACCTTTCATAGCAAATGCTGTAAGCGCGATAATTGGTATGTTCTTATACTCCGGCATCTGTCTTATTTTTTCAGTGGCTTCAAATCCGTTCATTATTGGCATCTGCATATCCATTAATATCAGATCAAATTTATCTCCTGTAGCCATTTTAACTGCATCTTCACCGTTTTCAACAACTACAATATCTTCATAACTATTTTTCTTTAGAAGGCGGGTTACTATTATCTGAGAGTGTTTATAATCCTCTGCAAGTAATATTTTAACTCCACCTTTTTTACTAATAACTTCTGAAACAGGAGGTGGAACTTCGTAACGATTGATCATCGCATTAATCGTATCTGCCAGGTCTTCAATATTGGTTGATCGTTTATCTAAAAGCTCTTCAAAAAGTCCTTCTATTTTAGATAAGTCTTCTCTATAGTTTTCTTTTCCGGTGTAAATAATAATTGGAAGGTTTGCAAATCGTTTTTCAGATTTGATCAGTTTAATCAGCTCAAATCCATTTGGCGCCGGCATATCAAGATCTACAATAGCAAGGTCAATATCTTTATCGTGTATTAAACCCATAACATTTGCAGAAACATTCTCTGCAATTGCATTAAAGCCAACGCTTTCAATTGCTTGCTTAACTAAATTTAAAGTTGGAACATCATCATCAACACAAAGAACATTAGAATCTTTACGGAGTTTATAATGCTGAAGAACCTCAACCAGATAATTATAATTGATCGGTTTTACAAAATACTCTACTGCACCCATTAAAAATGCTTTTTGCTGTTCAGGTTCAATTGAACATGCTATTACAGGAACATTTTTAGTGTTTGGGTTATCGTGAATTTTTTTTAGTAATTCCAATCCATTTATATGTGGTATTTCAATATCAAGAATAACAGCTAATAACTGTTCGGAATTAATAACAGAGAATGCTTGTTCTTCAGAACTTACAATTGTAGGATCGTAACCCCATTTATTAAGGTAATTGCTTAATAACTTCGAAGTTGCATAATCATCTTCGATTACAAGCACTTTACTCTTAGAGGTAGGTTTAGGAAGCTTGGATAGAGTATTTTCTAATTCCGTCATTACTTCTCCGTTAATATTGAATATAAATTTTGTTCCATTAGCTTCACTTGTAACGTTAATTTCTCCCCCTAAGAAATTTATATATTTTTTAACCAGTGTTAAGCTGAAACCAGCCAGACTGGAGTTTTTAAACTCATTTAATTTAGAAAGAGCAAAAGGTTCAAAAAGGTTATTTACTAAATCCGCTGGTAATCCTTTATTATTATCGGAAATAACAAATTTTAATTTATTGCCGGATTCAGGGGTAACTGTTATTTCAAAGTTTCCGCCTGAACCGGGTGATGTTAAGAATAACAACAGATTGGTTAATACATATCTAAGCTTCTGGTCATCGATATCAATTGGCTTTTCTAATTCCTTGGCAACATTCAATTTGAATGTAAGGTTTTTATTAGCAAGCTTGTTTTTAAAAATTGAAATAAGATCGGTTACTAAATTTTCTACGGAAATATTTTTAAGATTAGCAACCAAATTATTTGAATCAGCTTTTGCAATTTCATTCAGGTCGTTTATATTCAGTAATAAATTCTGAGCATTTCTTTTTATTGAAGCGATATATTCTGTATTAGAAGAGGATAACTTTTCGTCTGAAAAAATTGATGTAAATCCGATAATAGAATTAACACTGTTTTTTAATTCCTGCGAAGCATCAACATAAAGTTGAATAAAGTTTTTATTCCCCGGTAAATTGCCCCCTTTTAGTGCAGACCAGGTATTGTAAAAGTTAGAGATAATATTAAGAGTCTTGGCAAGGTTTTCTTTCTCATCTCTGTTTAATGCGGCCTTTTTAGCAATCTTTAGTAAAAGTCTGCTCTCCTTATTGATTTCTATGGTTAAACAATTTTCATTAAGAAGATAATCGGAAATTTTAATCTGGCACGAAGTATCAGAAAAAAAATCATTACCGGTTTCACTTTTAATTGATTTGCAGCCTGGGCATTCGTGTATAGAACCTTTTGTAAAGACATTACGGGAAGAATTAGAACGGCTAAGAACAGTAAGGGTTTTATCAGGATTTACCAGAAAAATAACAGCAGCATCCAGGTTGAATTCATCAATCAGAAAATTGCAAACTTCATCGGAAAAAAAGTTGTCGCCCCTTTTAGCAAATTCCGATAGTTCAGAAATTTTCCTCAAAAATAAGTCTGCTTTATTACCGCTTGGCATTTAATCCTAATATGTGGTTACATAAATTTGGACGGAAAAATAATCAATTTATAATACAGTTGAAAATAGAGAGATATTTTTTGTGATAAAGAGAGACTGCCCTAAAAATTGGGTATATATTCCAACTTAGTTGAAATTGTTGTTTGAAAAAAAGCAGAGACTCCAAATAATTTGTAAAATTGTTATGCCGAAATAACAAAAAACTAAAAGGAGTCTCTCAAGAAGAAAAATAGTGAAATGAACAAAGAAAATCTTGAATGGTTATTAACTCAACCAATAGAGAAACGGTATCAGTTATTCCAGAATTGTGTGGATGTAGCAAAGCTGCATTACAATGAGTTGATGGAAGAGGAATTAAGGTTGAAAACCGGCGAGAAATATGAGAGAGGAAAGCCATTCATGACATGTCCTATTTTATACCCAATTGGCGACCAAAAATTTTGGGGGCAACTCGCTTTCAAAAAAGGGCTTGCAGTAAAACCAACTCCAATAAGCAAAATGACAGTGAAAATATTTTTAGAACGTATTCATGAACCGCTGACTGACAATAAACTTTACAATAACGCACAACTTATAAAAACATTAATAGAAAACGAAAACGGAGTACAAAAAACAATAGATGAAATAGAAAAAACCACAACTCATTTCAGTTTGGCGTAATAGCGGGTTAAGTGCTTCTATTACAGTTTAGTGCTAAATCGAACATTTGTTCTTCGTATGAATATTTATACAAAAAATCTGTACTACGCCAAGCTTCGAACCGCTATAGAATGTATCATCCAAAAACTGAGAATAATCTATAATGAATTACGCTCCACTATTATGATTTTTTAGAATGCAGAAATTACACCAACTGCCAATTGAGCATAGTCTTTCTTAAAATTATATGTAAGCTCACCGATTAACCTGATGTTTCTTCTTAGCATGTATCCTAAACTAAGAGTGCCGGTTTGATATTCCAGAGCTTTTATATCTGAATTAACCCAATTATATAAAGCAACTCCGTACCATTTACTTTCATCACCTTTGGGTGTATAAATTAATTCCGCAAATCCTCCATCAGATTTTATATTTGTAGAAAATGCTGATGGTTTATCATCGACCCTTGATACATATTGAAAGTTTAACTCAATCTGATTCTTAAGCTTAAG
>JAGVBL010000022.1 GCA_020059785.1 Ignavibacteriales bacterium
AATAATTATTAATTCCGGATTACGAGGCAGAGGGGGTGGAGGTTTTTCAACAGGATTAAAATGGAAATTTGCCAAAGCTACACAATCCGATAAAAAATATGTTATCTGTAATGCCGATGAAGGTGACCCGGGCGCATTTATGGATCGTAGTGTTCTTGAAGGTGATCCTCACTCTGTATTGGAAGGAATGATGATTGCCGCATATGCAATTGGTGCCGACGAAGGATTTATTTATTGCAGAGCCGAGTATCCGCTTGCAATTAAACGCTTAAGAAATGCACTTAATCAATGCCGCAGCAGAGGATTACTTGGCGAGAAAATTTTTGGTTCTCATTTCAATTTCGATATCAAAATAAAAGAGGGTGCCGGTGCTTTTGTATGCGGAGAAGAAACTGCTCTCATGTCGTCAATAGAAGGAAAACGCGGCGTTCCCAAATTACGTCCTCCATTTCCCGCTCAAAAAGGATTATGGGGTAAACCTACCAACATCAACAATGTTGAAACTTATGCAAATGTACCGTGGATAATTCTAAATGGCTGGCAAGAATTTGCCGCGATGGGAACAGAAAAAAGTAAAGGTACAAAAGTATTTGCTCTTGCCGGAAAAGTTAAAAGAACGGGTTTGGTCGAAGTTCCGATGGGTATGACAATTAATGAAATAATTTTTGATGTAGGCGGCGGAATAAAAGACAATAGAAAATTTAAAGCAGTTCAAATGGGCGGTCCTTCGGGCGGATGTATTCCGGCAAGTATGGGTGATCTTAAAATTGATTATGATGAAATTACCAAAACCGGTGCAATAATTGGCTCCGGCGGACTTATTATTCTTGATGACACAACTTGTATGGTTGACCTTGCAAAATATTTTCTCAACTTCACACAACTTGAATCTTGCGGTAAATGTACTTTCTGCCGAATCGGTACAAAGCGTATGCTCGAAACTCTGGAGCGAATTACAGAAGGAAACGGAAAAGAGAAAGAGCTGGTTTTATTAGAAGATCTTGCTATAAAAATTAAGATGGCTAGTCTGTGTGGACTAGTACAGACCGCTCCCAATCCTGTCCTTACAACATTAAAATATTTTAGAGAAGAGTACGAATCACATATAATCGATAAAAAGTGTCCTGCTCATAATTGTCCTTCTCTTATTTCTTATCACATAGTTCTGGAATATTGTAAAGGTTGCGGTGTATGTATAAAGGCATGCCCAACCGGTGCAATAACAGGTAATAAAAAAGAAATACCGGTATTAAATGAAAGTCTATGCATAAAATGCGGTAAATGTTATGATGCATGCAAACTTGATGCAATAATCAAAGTATAATTTTTGAGGACCTATCCATGGAACAAATAATTATTACTATAAACGGCAAAGAAATTATTACTTCACCCGGTAAAACTATTCTTGAAGTTGTTAACGAAAATAAAATTGATGAAATACCAACACTTTGCCACGATAACCGTCTCGAACACTTTACGTCGTGCTTCCTTTGTGTTGTTGAAATTGAAGGTATGAATAAACTTGTCCCTTCTTGTTCAACTATAATTCAAAACGGAATGAAAATAAGGACGCGCAGTAAAACTGTAGTTGAATCGAGAAAGACTGCATTGGAATTATTAATGTCTAATCATTATGCAGATTGCATAGGTCCTTGTAAAAATAATTGCCCCGCCGGAGTAGATGCACAAACATACATCGCACTTATCTCGATGGGTAAATATGAAGAAGCACTTAAACTAGTAAAAGAGAACAATCCGCTTCCACTTTCTATTGGTCGCGTTTGTGTACGCGATTGTGAAGCAGCGTGCAGAAGAAATCTTATAGATGAACCCGTTGCTGTAAATGCACTAAAGAGATTTATTGCAGATGAAGATGCAGTCCATAAATGGAAACCGGTTTTGAAGGAAAGAAAAAATAAGAAGGTAGCTGTAATCGGAGGCGGTCCTTCAGGATTATCCTGTGCATACTATTTAACTATTGAAGGCTATTCGGTTACAATATTTGAAAAACTTCCCAAACTTGGCGGAATGCTTAGATATGGAATTCCTGAATACCGGCTACCAAAAAAAATTCTTGATACAGAGATCAACTGGATTTTAAGTCTTGGTGTTGATGTTAAAACAAATGTTGAATTGGGAATTGATTTTAGCATTAAAGATCTATTAAGAAGCGGTTATGATTCCGTTTTTATTGGTGTTGGTGCACATAAAGCAAGTAAACTTGGTTTAGATGGTGAAGATAGAATTTACGGAATATTTAGAGGAATAGACTTCTTAAGAGAAATTACATTGAGTTACGTTCCTCAATTACATGGAAAAGTAATTGTTGTAGGAGGAGGTAATACAGCTATAGATGCAGCACGCACTGCTTTAAGATGCGGTGCTGAGGAAGTCAAAATTGTTTACAGAAGAAGTATTCATGAGATGCCGGCTAATCATGAAGAAATTGAAGCGGCGCAGAAAGAGGGTATTGAAATTTTATTCCTAACAAATCCTAAATCGATTATAGCTGATAATAATAAGCTGAAAGCAGTTGAATGTATTAAGATGGAGCTTGTAGAAGGTAAACCGGGTGAACGACCTAAACCGGTTCCTAAGACTGGTTCGGAATTTTTAATCGATTGCGATTTCCTGATTGGTGCAATAGGACAATCAGTTGATACAGGTTTCGTTAAGTTTGATAATGATTGCTCTCTCGAAAAATGGGGAACGGTTCATGTTGATAACGACACTTTGGAAACATCAATACCCGGTGTCTTTGCCGGCGGTGATGTTGTTACAGGTCCTTTAACTGCTATTATGTCTATTGCTCAAGGTAAAAAAGCAGCCAAATCAATTATGGGGTACTTCCAAACCGGATATGCAAATAAGACTTCTAATAAATATTACAGTCTTAAAAATAAATTAACAAACTTAACTGAAAGAGAGTTTGAACATGTAAAGAAATTAGCACGTGAAAAGATGAAAGAAATTGCTGTAACCGACCGGACTCATAATTTTCAGGAAGTTGAATTAGGATTTTCCGAAGCTCAATGCCAGTTTGAAGCCAACAGATGCCTTGAGTGCGGGTGTTCTGAATATTCTGACTGCCAGTTGAGAAAATACTGCGATGAATACAATATTGATATTTCAGAGTTTATTGGCGAGACAAAAAAATATTTAGTTGATGGAAGACATCCTTTTATTTTGATGGATCCTAATAAATGCATCAATTGCGGAAGATGTGTTAGAACATGTGCAGAAGTATTAAAAGTTTCTGCACTCGGATTTGTATACAGAGGTTTTAAATCGGTTGTTAAACCGGCTATGGAAAAACCTCTGTCAGATACAAATTGTATCGGCTGTGGTAATTGTATCGATGCTTGTCCTACCGGAGCAATAAGCGAAAAATATCCATTCAAAATTCTTGGATCATTGCCTAAAGAGAATAACGAAACAATTTGTAATTTCTGTTCGATCGGATGCAAAGTCAACTTAAAGAAAATTAATGATGAAATTTTCTATGTAGCAAATACCACCGATTCAATAAAAAATTCTCATAATGACGGATTCCTTTGCAGTAAAGGCAGATTCGGTTACAGGTTTCTATTAGAGAAGAATCGAATACTGAACCCGATGGTTAGAAAACATGGATTGATTTATAATGTAAAAATTGATGAAGCATTACTTTATGTAGAGAACAAGCTTAAATCAATTATTGATGAATATGGAAATGATTCGGTTGCCATAATGGCTTCTCCAAAACTTTCTAATGAAGAGTTATATCTGTTGCAGAAATTTGCACGTGTGGGATTAAATAATAATAATATCTCAAGTTTCTCCAACATGCTCTACGGGTTGGAGCAAAATAGTCTTGATGATATAGTTGGATTTACTTCTTCAACTGTTACTATGGACCAAATTAAAAACGCAGACGTTATTGTTGTATTCAATTCCAATTTGTCCGATGAAAATCTTGTAATGGAGTTAAAGATTAAAGCTGCACAGAAAAAGGGAGCTAAACTGATTTTGATTAATTCATCGGAAATAAGTCTTGCCAAGTATGCCGATCTGTGGATCGATACTAAAAAGGGAACCAATACAATTCTAATTAATAATCTTATCAAGCAATGTATTGCAGATAATGTAATTGATAAGGACTTTTTGAGCAGACATCAAACCAATTTGAATAAATTGATTGATGAACTTGCTGATGTTAATGAGGAGGATATTTCAAGATATTGTGAACTTGATGCTGAAAAATATTCTGCATTCCTGAATAAGCTTAAGAATATTGATGCTAATATAATTTTTATTTCCAATCTGGATTCCACTTCCGATAAATCGATAAACGATATAAAAGCAGTAGGCAATTTTTTACATCTTACAGGAAGAATCGGTAAACCCAATAATGGCATCATCTTATTACGTGAATTCAATAACTCGGTCGGGTTAGCGGAAATGGGTGCAACTCCCTGTTATTTACCAGGTTACGTTAAGCAATCTGAGGTTAACGAAATTAAACGAATAAGTGAAATCTGGAACACAGACCTGACAAATATTTTTGCTGATAATGATCTATCCAGAAAATTAAGACGTGGTATAATAAAAGCTATTTTAATATTTGGCGAAGATCCTCTTATCCTTAAAAATAATAAGAAATACTTTAGCGGTATCGAATTTATGGTTGTATGCGATTCATTCCATACAGATACAACAACCGAAGCAGATGTTATATTACCGGCTGCAACATATATAGAACAAACCGGCAGTTTCACAAGGTGCGATAATACTGTTCAAATTGCACCGCGTATTATTAGCGGTTTACATGATTATGAGAACTGGCGCATAATCGTAAAACTGGCCAGCTATTTCTCAAAAGAATTCGAATTAAATTCTATTGATGACATTATGAGTGAAATACGGAGAGTAAACCGATATTATAAATACGGTGGAATAAATAATCCCTGGTTAAAGGAATATTTTAATAATGGATATAATGAACAGGTAATCAATTTTGCCGCAACAAAAATAGATCTTTCTACATTCGACCCGGTTAAACCTGTTATTCATTATCAGGAGAATTACTATTTTAGTAATGTAAAAAGTAAACTTGTTTAGTATGGTTACGTCAGGTTTAAGTGATTATGAACTGATTAAAGAGTTGTGTGATAATATTGCAATTATTGACTACAATTACACTCTCCTTTTTTGCGGCGGGTCATTAAACAATTCACTTGCAGCCAACAATATTAATTTCTCTTATTTATCACAAAATAATCCATTCTTTAGCGACTTGAAAAGTATTCTGGAAAAAACTAAGCAGAGCAATCAACCAGCACTGTTAAATATTCCTGATTCAGATAGAAAAATTATTATTGTCCCTTCAAAAACTATTAATGATGGTTTGTTTATCATCGGTTTCGAAGAAGAATTCAATCATATCACCAGCCTTGAACTACAATTAAAAGAGCGTGTTAAAGAATTAACATGTCTATATGAAATTACAAAGGAACTTGATAAGTCGGAGAAACTAAAGGAAGTTTTCGAAAATTGTACAGAAATTATAAGACGTGCTTTCCAATTCCCGGATGAGACTTTTGTAACAATTGAAATCGGTAATAGCAATTATGGTATTAAAAGTATACCCTCGGATGAGATGCACGATTTATTGTGTGCCGAGATATCGGTTGGCAATGAAAAAAAAGGAAGAATATGTGTCCGTACAAAAAAGAATCTCGGCTTTTTAATTGAAGAACAAAAACTTATTGATGAAATAGCCGGTAAGATTTCAACGTTAATTGAAAAAGAGGAGCGGACACACTACCTGGAGAAGCAGCAAAAAATATTGACTGCCAAGAATGATGTCCTTATAAGACTTACAGAAGAGTGTCATCAGAAAAGAGAAAACCTCAATACATTTTTTAAAGCAATTACGGATAAAATTTACGTTATAGATTCCGATTACAATATTATTATGTCTAATAAGGATGAAATCGGTGAATCGGGAAAATGCTACTATAAAATATTTAACCGTCAATCTAATTGTCCTGCATGTCCTGCATCAGAATCCTTTATAAGCGGTAACAACGCATTTAAGGATGTTGAAGATTCAGGTCGTTACTATATGTTGCGTGCTTATCCAATTGCCGGAACAGATGGTAAAACTGAAAGAGTACTTGAAGTATGCCGCGATATTACAAGTCAGAAATATCTTGAAGCACAACTAATCCAATCATATAAGCTTGCTTCACTTGGTAAACTTGTTGCCGGTGTGGCACATGAAATAAATAACCCGAACACATTTATCCTGGGCAATCTAAAAATTGTTCAGGAAGCTTTCGAAGACATTTTCCCGATTCTTGATAAACACTATAATGAGAACGGTGAACTCAAAATTGCTCGGCTCGATTACCAGACTTTTAAAGAAAATATTTCTATACTTATAACCGACATGATTAATGGTGCAAACAGAACTAAAAAAATTGTGTCCGATCTAAGAAACTTTGCAAAGAAAGACGACGGTGCGCTTGTTGAGGTTGTGGACTTAAATTACATTATTAAAAACAACCTTACTCTAACACAAAAACAGATTAAGAAATATGCCGAACTGCAAATAGAATTATGCGATAATCTTCCGGTATTTAAAGGAAACATAAACAAAATTGAACAGGTCCTGTTGAACATGACTATGAATGCTGCCGAATCTACCGAACCGGGTAAAGGAATTGTTAAACTTATTACCGGTTTTAGTAAAGTCACAAATGAAATATTGCTCAGTATTATTGATAACGGAATTGGTATGAGCGATGCTGTAATAAAAAATATCTTTGACCCGTTTTTTACAACCAAACGGGATAAAGGAGGAACAGGATTGGGGCTTTCAATTTCTTATGGAATAATAAAAGAGCTTGGCGGCAGAATTGAAGTTGAATCGAAACTGGGTTCCGGTACTACATTTACAATAAGA
>JAGVBL010000019.1 GCA_020059785.1 Ignavibacteriales bacterium
GAGTGAATAAAATGTCAAAAATTCTTTTGATTGATGATAACCAGGCGGTGCTTAATTTCTTAAGGATAATTCTTCTTCAAAAAAATAAGTATACTGTAGATACTCTTCAGGACAGTACCAAAGCATACGAAATGATTTCTAATGGTAATTACGATCTTTTATTGCTTGATATGGATATGCCTAATATCACCGGTCTCGATATTCTCAAATTTATTGTCAATAAAAACATTCCAATTAAAACAATAGTACTAACCGGAGTAGAAGATATAGACCTTGCAATTTCTGCAATGAAACTTGGTACATACGATTATATGCTTAAACCGATAGATGAAACCACATTATTCAAAGCTATCGATTCCGCTATACATGAAATCGATTTGCACAAAAAAGAAATAGATCCGGCTCGCCGCCTCTCTTTAGAAGAGTTAAAGTACAAAGAAGTATTCAGTAGTATTATTACTAATGATGAAAAGATGTATAAAATTTTTCACATAGTAGAAAAATTTGCTCAAACAGATAATTCAATTTTAATTTGGGGAGAAAGCGGTTCCGGCAAGGAATTGATTGCAGAAGCAATCCATAAAATAAGTAACAGGAGAGAGAAAAAATTTGTTGCTGTTAATGCCGGTGCTTTTGCACAGGAATTATTTTCATCCGAGTTCTTTGGCTATGAAAAAGGTGCTTTTACAGGTGCTTCACAAGATAAAACCGGATTTCTCGAAGTTGCAAATGGCGGTACACTTTTTCTTGATGAAATTGGAGAACTTACACTACCAATTCAGGTCAAACTTCTTAGGGTTCTTCAGGAAGAAGAATTTTACCGACTCGGTTCAACAAGAAATATTAAAGTGGACGTAAGGATTATTGCCGCAACAAATAAAAATCTGTTCGAAGAAATAAAAAAAGGAAATTTCCGCAAAGATCTATTTTTCAGATTAAATATTAATTCAATCAACCTACCTCCTTTAAGAGAAAGGAAGGGAGATATAGAATATCTATCTAATTATTTCCTGAAAAAATTCAGCGAAAAGTACAGAAAAAATGTTTTTAAAATAGCTGATGGCGTAATGAATTGTCTTAAAGCTTATTCATTCCCGGGGAATGTTAGAGAATTAATGAATATTATAAATAGTGCAATTATTGTTGAATCTACCAACGAGCTTAGAAAAAAATCTCTGCCAAACTATTTCCTGGAAAATAATAATTCTATCTGTCCACTTGATGAAGACATTATTCCTCATTCACTTAATGAAATTGAAAAAGATCATATAAGTAAGGTACTTGAGTTCACAAATTACAATAAAACAAAAGCTGCAGAAATTCTGGGGATCTCACGTGTTAATCTAATTGCTAAAATCAAAAAATATAATATCGAAAACCAACCTCACCATTAATTTTTATCAACCCACTTATTAAAAAACCAATTATAAATAGCTGTTATTTCAAGTCAAATTAATATCTTTGTTAAAGAGATACTGAATCTTTTTGATTTATGAACACTCTAATATTCAATAAAAAATTAAGGAGTAAGTGTTAATGGTTATTGGAATACCGAGAGAAATTTTGGATGGTGAAAACAGAGTTGCATGTATTCCTGATGTAGCTTCAAAATTGATTAAAAGAGGTTTTAAAGTAATAATAGAAAAAGATGCCGGATTGAAAGCCGGTTTTACAAACGAAAAATATTTAAATGCCGGTGCTGAAATTGTTGAAGACTTACTTCAACTTTATCAGTCCAGTGATATTGTACTGAAAGTTCAAAGACCGGTTGAACATCCGGTTTATAAAAAAAATGAACTTGAGTTGATGAAAAAGAATTCGTTACTAATTTGCTTTCTGTATTCGCTCCATAATCCGGAGTTAGCTAAGAAGGGAGCAGAACTTGGTGTAAATATTATTTCGATGGATGCAATTCCTCGCACAACTCTTGCGCAAAGAATGGATGCATTAAGCTCCCAGGCAAATTTAGCCGGTTATAAGAGTGTTATTCTTGCAGCTAATCACTTAAACAAAATATTTCCTTTGATGATGACTGCAGCAGGAACAATTTCTCCATCTAAAGTTGTGATTATGGGGGCAGGTGTTGCCGGATTATCGGCTCTTGGAACTGCCAAGCGTCTTGGTGCAGTTGTTGAAGTTTCTGATGTTCGTCCTCAAGTTAAAGAAGAAGTTCAAAGTCTCGGCGGTAAATTTATCGAGGTTCCTACCGATCAATCGATGCAGGATTCCGGCGGTTATGCTAAGGAACAATCGGATGAGTTTTTAAGAAAACAGAAAGAATTGATTTTCAAACATATTACTGAAGCCGATATTGTAATTACAACAGCATTAATTCCCGGTAAAAAATCTCCCGTCCTTGTTACAGAAGAAATGGTGGAGAATATGAAACCCGGTGCTGTAGTTCTTGATATGGCTGTTGAATTTGGCGGTAATTGCGAATTGAGTGAAAAAGGGAAGACGGTTGTTAAACATGGTGTTACAATTATAGGCGAACCTAACTTGCCGAGTCTTGTTCCTTACAATGCAAGTGAAATGTATTCTAAAAACCTTCTAAGCTTAATTGAATACTCTGCTAACGACGGAAATTTTATTATTGATATGGAAGATGAGATATTTAAAAGTGCTGTTATTGTGAAAGATGGAGAGGTTATTCACCAGAGAACCAGAGAAATGTTGAAGTAAAGCTTATTATGTTGTTGCAAAAGATCGAGGAATAGAGCATGAGCAAGATCAAGAACAAGAGCATGAGCAAGAGCAAGAACATGAGTAAGATCAAGATCAAGAGCAAGAACATGAACAAGAGCAAGATCAAGAACAAGAGTAAGATCAAGAGCAAGAACATGAGCAAGAACAAGAGCAAGAAAATAAATTAATAAGTTTTATAAAAAAATAAATTCGGGAGTTACATAATGGAGAGTATCGGTTTAATAATGCTGATATATGTTTTTGTACTCGCAATATTTGTGGGGTTTGAACTTATCACTAAAGTGCCGCCTACATTGCACACGCCATTGATGTCCGGTTCTAATGCAATAAGCGGAATAACTATAGTAGGAGCAATTTTAAGCGCCGGATTGGAAGAATTTACAATCAGTACAATTCTTGGATTAATCGCAATGATTTTCGCTACTATAAATGTTGTTGGCGGTTTTTTAGTTACTGATCGAATGTTAAAAATGTTCAAAAAGAAGTGAGTTGAATAATGAATATACTAATAGAAGTTTCATATCTATTTGCATCAATCCTTTTCATATTCGGTATTAAGAGGTTGAGTTCACCTAAGACAGCACGACAGGGAAATTTCTTAGCCGCTCTTGGAATGTTAATAGCAATTATAGTTACATTATTCGACCAGCATGTTCTCACATTTGAATGGATTATTATCGGGTTTATAATTGGTGGTGTAATTGGTGTATTGATGGCATACAAAACCCCGATGACCGGAATGCCTCAAATGGTTGGATTGTTAAACGGATTCGGAGGCGGTGCATCTCTTCTTGTTGCTCTTTCGGAGTATTACAAAATGAAGAATTTTACTACCTGGACCTTTAATGATGCAACAAACATAACCATTGTATTAAGCTTGATTATCGGTGCCGTTACTTTCACCGGCTCATTAATTGCATTCGGTAAATTACAAGGAATTGTTACGGGTAAGGTTGTTAAGTATCCTGGTCAGCATCCGTTAAATGTGTTGTTGTTCATTTCATTGATTGCCGCCGGAATATTTTTTGTTATCAATCCAGCAATGGAAATACTTGTCATTTCTATTGCAGTAGCATCGCTTATTCTTGGTGTTTTACTTGTGCTACCAATTGGCGGTGCAGATATGCCGGTTGCAATTTCACTACTCAATTCGTATTCAGGACTTGCAGCCTCTGCAACAGGATTTGTTTTGCAGAATAATCAATTAATTATTGCCGGCGCACTTGTTGGTGCATCTGGAATAATATTAACAATAATTATGTGTAAGGGGATGAACCGCTCTCTTCTAAATGTTGTAATGGGCGGATGGGATAGTGCCGGCTCAACTGCTACGGCTGTTTCAAGTTCGTCATCTCCCAAAGGTCAGGTTAAATCAATTGATTCCGAAGAACTTGCAATGATTTTTGATGCTGCAGAAAATATTATAATTGTACCCGGTTACGGAATGGCTGTAGCGCAAGCTCAACACGCCGTCCGCGATCTTGTTAATTTATTGGAATCGAAAGGGAAGAAAGTTCGGTTTGCAATTCATCCCGTTGCAGGTAGAATGCCGGGGCACATGAATGTTCTTTTAGCAGAAGCGCAAATCTCTTATGATAAAATGTTGTCGATGGAAGAAATTAACGACGACTTTCCCAATACCGATATATCATTAATTATCGGCGCTAATGATGTTGTTAATCCCGCTGCACGTAACGATAAGAATAGTCCTATTTATGGTATGCCGATTTTAAACGTGGATTACTCTAAAACTGTAATTATGAACAAACGGTCAATGAATGCAGGATATGCGGGAATTGATAATGAGTTGTTTTTCTATCCGAATACTTTAATGTACTTTGGCGATGCTAAAGATGCAGTCGCTAAACTAACCCAGGAATTGAAAAATTTATAATACACTTGTTCAGATTTAGAATTTTATATAAAATGA
>JAGVBL010000259.1 GCA_020059785.1 Ignavibacteriales bacterium
CAATGCTATAGGCCAAAAATATTTGATTACATTCTTCATTGTTTATCCTCCATTAACTGAATTTTTTTATTTCATTAATAAGCTCATCAAGATATCTTGGTATAAAACTGCCTTTTTTTTCTATTATGGTAATTCCTTCAAGGTTTCTGACTAGTACATTTCTATTATCAATATCATTCGGGTTTATACGGAATTTGCCTTGACACAATCCAACAACAAAATATGTTTTAGAAGGTATAATTCTATTTTTTCTTAAAAAAAGTATGACTTTTTCCTGTGAAAAAAACTTTGCTTCACCCATGGCCATTGCCGTTATCTCACCCACGGTTCCACCGGGAATTTCGACAACTATATTTTTCTTATCTGATACACCTTTAACTAAACTTTCAATTGATATTGTAACAAATGTATGTATCATTTTTCCGTTTTCTACCCAAATGCAATTAATAGATTCTACTTTGCCAATTATTATTAGATCTGAAGCTTTTGTCATTTTTTCAATAGATGCTTCTTTCATAATCGTTGCATCAATGTTAGTATAATAAGCAAGTATTAAAAAAACTAGGTTTAATTTTAGTGATGGCTTCATTTTTAAAACTCCTTCTTAATATTGCTATTTAATTAATATTAATTTCTTTACCTCGGAATAAGAATCTAAAATAATTGAATAATAATAAACTCCACTTGATAATTTTGATCCTTCAAACACAACTTCGTAGTAACCGGGTAACTTATATTCGTTAACTAGTGTAATTACTTCTTGTCCAAGCAAATTATAGACTTTTAATTTTACGAAGGATCCCTTTTCAACAAAATATTTAATGTGTGTAGTAGGATTTGCTGGATTAGGAAAACAATTTTCAAGAATAGAGTTTTTATTTATAGTTGATTTTCCATCTTGAACAGAAACAATATTCCCATTGTATTTCCAAATAGAACCCCCGACACCTACGGCCCAGCCATTATTCTTATCAGCAAAATAAATTGAACCAATATAACTGTTAGACTCGCGGTTATTTGCTCTCCAGGTATTTCCTCCATCGCTTGATTGATATATTGTATCTTCCGTAGCAACCCAAATATTGTTTGAATCAACGATAGCCATACTCCGGTAGTAATCACTCCAGGCTAAATCGCCACGTTGAATTCTGCGGTCTGTCCAGGTCAAACCACCATTATTTGTATATAAAATACCGCGACCACCTGGAGAGTAACCCGAAGCCCAACCACATTTTCCATTCAAGAAATAAACATCTACTAATGGACCTGGCCTTGATTGATCTGATAAATTTATCCACGAGTTTCCGCCATCGGTGGTGTGTAAAATTTTGTTAAGTTCAAAATTATCAAAAAAGCTTTTGCCACCAACTACCCACCCCTCCCTTTCATCTATAAAATGCACTGCTCGAAATGATCCGGATGTACTATCAATCATTTTTCCCCACGTTTGACCAGAATCAGTTGTCTTTAAAAGTGTTCCAGTGAACAAAGCTCCGCCAATAGCCCAACCAATTTCTTTATTTATAAAGAAAACATTTGAAAGGAAAAAGTTTGTTCCACTCTCTTGGATTTTCCAATTTATTCCCCCGTCTGTACTTTTTATAATTCGTCCATTTGTACCAACAGAATAGCCATTTAGCGAATCAATAAAAAAAAATAGACCTTAAGGAAGCCAAAGTATTAATTTCTTGTTTTATCCAGGAGTTACCCCCGTCTATAGTCCGTAGGACAGTACCATTATCTCCAACTGCCCACCCTTTAATTTTATTAATAAAAAACACATCCCTCAGAGCTTCGGTAGTTGGACTGTTTAGCAGTTTCCATTCTTGGGCCGTTATCTTCACAAAGGATAACACGAGTAAGCAAATAAATATTGTTTTTGTTCTCATGGCTATATCTTCTAATTTTTTATAACTACAAAAAAGATTCTCTTCCAACTTCGACCTGGAAGATTAACTAATTACTGGTTCTAATGTTTATGGCTCTTTCATTTCTCCCCCTTTTATAGTTATAAAATTGTTTTGCGGAGTATTACTGGTATGCCGGTTGTTTGCAGCAAGCGTAGTTGATAAATGACGAGAAGCAGTTCGGTTATATTTAATTTCCGGAGGTTCGTACCATACTCCGAATTATTTTCAATTCTAAGCTACACAATTTATAATAAAAGTCAATTGAATTTTTACTACCCAGATTTAAAACTTGCAAAATTTTCGCTGCTTCTTGTTCCGGCGTGCAGATAAAATAGATAATTAATCATATTCACTTTCTCTCCGATTTATCTTTAAAATAAAAAACCCCAACTTATGTCGGGGTTATTTGTAAGTAATTCTTTCTGTATTATTTACTCATTCCCAAATCTTCTGCCGGAGATAAAACCTTTGGTTTTTCCTTAACAAATATTTTCAAAATCTTCTTAACACGTATCGGAATTGAAACACGTAATTCTTCAATTTTAGTATAAACAATCGGAACAACTATAAGAGTTAAGAAAAGCGAGCTTGTTAATCCGCCAATTAATGCCCATGCAAGTCCGGACTTCCATTCGGCGCCGGGACTTCCGGATAATGCGATCGGCATCATTCCAAAGATCATTGTTAATGTAGTCATAAAGATGGGCCGTATTCTCATTCTGCCGGCATCAAGAAGCGCTTCAATTACTCCTTCGCCCTTACTTCTCATAAAGTTAGTTCTATCAACAAGCAGAATAGCATTCTTGGCTACTAATCCAGTTAACATTATTATTCCTAAAATTGTGAATATATTAAGAGCTTTCATCATCAGCGCCAATGCAACAAGAGCACCAATCATTGCAAGCGGTATCGAAAATAAAATTATAAACGGATAAACGAATGAATCATATAATGCAACCATAACCATGTAAGTAAACAATATAGCAGCAAGCAATGCTAACCCCAGACTTGCAAAAGATTCTCTCTGGTTCTTTACGTCCCCCTGAAAACTATAAGTAACGCCCGGTGGAAAACTATAAGATTTCAGTTCTTTATCTATTTGAGCAGAAATTGTTCCTGTTGTTACGCCGGTTTGAACCTGTGAATAAAGTGTAACTGCAGAACTTCTTGCTTCTCTTTGCAGCTTTGTTGGACCGGTAGAACGGTAAATATCTGCAAACTGTTTTAAGTAAATCTGCTGACCTTTACGATTGACAAAACTAATATTTCCAAGGTCTTCTGTTCTGGAGCGGTCGAACTTATCAAGAATTATTCTAACATCATACTCTGTGTTATTTTCCTCAAGTTTAACATCATCGTTACCGGTTAGGGCAACCTGTAATGCCTGTCCTACTTCTGCTATTGTAAGACCGAAGCTTGTTAATTTTCTTCTATCGATATCAACGCGGGTTTCAGGATTCCCCTGTTCAGCAGATAAACGAACGTCTGCTGTTCCGGGAATCTTTTTAACTATATTCTGAATGTCGTTAGCCGTTTTAACAACCTCATTATAGTCGGGACCGTTAATAACCATTTGAACCGGAGTTTGATTTGCAACACCGAAAATACCAACAGGATTTACGCGCACTTTAACACCCGGAACCTGTTGTGCCAGCATTTTAATTTCGTTTCCAACTTCATCTGTTGATCTCTTCCGTTGATTCTTTGGAAGAAGTGTAACTGTAATTTCAGTTGAGTTGCTCGATGAGAATCCTATTAGTCCCTCATTTGAAGCACCGACATTTGAATAGATTCTTTCAACTTCCGGCATAGCACCAATTTTCTTTTCAATAACCTGAGTAACCCTGTTGGTTTCTTCAATTGTAGAGCCCGGGGCTAATTCCAGAGTAACGGCAAATTCTCCTCTATCCGCTTGTGTCATAAATTCTGCACCAATAAATCCAAAAGGAATTAATGCAAAGCTCGCAACAAATAGCATTATAGTAAGTAAAGCAATCTTTCCCCTGTTCTTGAATGACCACTTTAATAATTCAATATAATATTCAGTGAATTCCTTAAATTTATTTTCGAACCAGACAGCAAATTTACCAAGCAATGTGTTTTTTGTTAATCTCTCTAATTTTGCGAATCGGGAAGCAAGCATAGGTGTAACAGTAAATGAAACAAATAAACTCATTAATGTTGAAGAAACAACTACAAGCGAGAATTCTCTTAGAATGTTACCTACAATTCCGCCAACAAGAGTAAGCGGAAGGAATACAGCAACATCCACAAATGTAATTGCAAGAGCTGCAAAACCAATTTCATTTCTTCCGCGTAATGCCGCAACCTTACTTTCTTCACCTTTTTCCAGATGATGATAAATGTTTTCGAGAACAACTATAGAGTCGTCCACAAGAATTCCAACAACAAGTGAAAGTCCAAGAAGCACCATCAGGTTTAATGTAAGCCCGAATGCCCATACTGCAATAAATGTTGATATAAGAGATGTGGGAATTGCAACAAGTACAATAAGCGAATTACGAATGCTGTGAAGAAACATCAACATAACAATTGCAACCAGAACAACTGCTATTGCAAGGTCTTCCTTAACCGCATTTACCGCATCAATTGTAAATATCGATCCGTCCTGAGCAACTTCAAATTTTACATTATTGTTTTTATAGATATTTTCTATTTTCTTTAATTCTGCTTTAACAAGATTTGCAACTTCAACAGAATTAGCGTCGGATTGTTTTTGAAGAATTATTCCTATTGTATTTCGGAAATTTATTCTGGTAATGTTGGTATAATCTTTTATTCCGTCTTCAACTTCGGCCACATCAGAAAGTTTTATTTCTCCGCCCATACGCGATTCGCCCAGACTAAGATTTTTTAAATCATCAACGGATCTCAACTTTCCTGCTACTCTTATTATAAATTGTCCATCTTCATCTTTAATTTTTCCTGTAGGAAAATCGAGATTGGACGCTTTAATAATTTGTGTTACCTGTGTAATTGATAATCCATATGATCGAAGTTTCTGAAGATCGAGATTAACTTTAATTTCCCGTTCTTCGCCGCCAACAAGTGCAACCTGTCCAACACCGGCAACTCTGGAAAGCTGTGGTTGAATTTTATCCATAACAAACTGGTATAATGCACGCGAATCCATATCCGCTGAAACACCCATTCTTAGAACAGGAATTTCATCAAGAGCAAGTTTGGAAACTGTTGGAGTTCTTGCTGTTGTAGGTAATTTTGCGGCAACGCCACCAACCTTCCTCTGAGCATCCTGTAATGAAAAATCTGTGTTAGCGTTCTGCATTAACTCAACTACTACAAATGAAACGCCTTCCATAGAAGTAGAGCGGATGTCAGAAACTTTATCCATTCCCGAAACTGCATCTTCAATAAGCTTTGTTACACTGGATTCCACTTCGCTTGGTGAAGCTCCCGGATAGATTGTAGTGATTGTTAAAACCGGTGCGGAAATCTTCGGCAGCAGTTCATACTTCAATTGCTGGAATGCAAAAAGTCCCAGAATAATTAACGCCGAGAAAACTACTATAACAAGCGATGGTCTTTTTATTGATAATTCTGTAATAGTCATTTTAAATCTTCCTTTGTCTTTTTTATCACTACTTAATAACAGTTACCAGAGTGTTTTCTACAATATTATTTTGACCGTTGACAATAATTTCTTCCCCATCCATTAAACCCTGTAGTACTTCTACTAAAGTTCCGGATTCTCTTCCAGTTACTATATCTCTTAGCTTGGCAATTCCGTTTTGAACAATATAGACCCGGGATTGTCTGATACTTCCGACGATAGCTTCACGGGGAATTACAATTGATTTTCTTTCTTGTAATGATGTGAATTCAACCCTGGCAAACATTCCCGCTTTTAGTGGATTTTTATTTTCATTAGACAAACTTATCTCCACGGGGAATGTATGAGCTTCGTCTGATTTGTAACTTATAGATTCAATTTTTCCTTTGAATTCTTTTCCGGGGTATACGTCAACAGTTATAGAAACCGGATCGTTAACTTTCATAGAAAAAGCGTCTTTCTCGGCAACATTCAATTTCACTTTCACTTTAGAAATATCAACGATGTTTGCAACAAGTGTAGCCTGGGGTGCACCCTGGACCATTGAACCAACGTCTACATATCTTGCGGTTACATATCCGGAAATTGGCGTTTTAATTTTTGTATCGTTGTATTGTCTTTTTGCAACTATATACTGTGCTTCTGCAAGTGAGTAAGCAAGTTTTGCCTGGTCAAGTTGTGAATCGGATGCGGATTTTTCTTTGTAAAGCTGATTAAATCTTTCGTAATCCTTTTTTGCCTTTTCATAGTTGGCTTCGGAACTCATCAGTGCGGCTTTTTTTAATTCGTCATCCACCTGAAAAAGAACCGATCCGGCTTCTTTATAATCGCCCACTTTTGCAAAGACAGCTGTAACTCTACCGGAAGTTTCAGAGATTATATTAACATCGTTGTTCGCCGTTATTGTTCCAACAAGACTGAAAGATTCCGATAAGTCCTTAAAGCCGGCTTTTTCAACTTTCACATAATAGACGTCTTTAATTCCGCCTACATATGCTACAGACATCTTCTTTTTATTTATGAAAAGGATAGATGCTATTATCAGTATTAACACTGTAGCCGTAAGAATCAATTTCCAGTTTTTCATTTTTTATTTCTCCTGATTAATCTTCTTATTTACCTAATGATTTTTCTAATTTTGCTTTGGCAAGTTCATGATCAACAACCGATGTGGTGAAATTGGTCTTTGCACTAATAAGAGCAGTTTCGGCATCAATCAAATCGGAGCTTGTTGCCAGCCCGTTCTTAAATTTTTGTGATGTTACTCTCATATTTTCTTCTGCTTGACTGACAATTAGTTTTGCAATTTCAATTTTTTTATTTGTCTGTGAAAGGTTCAGATAGTTCTGTGTTACTTCCAGAGTAATTCCGTCTTTAATAAGTCCCATACCGTCAACTGCTTGAGCTAACTGTGCTTCTGCCTGGTCTGTTTGGTGTTTTGTAGTAAGCCAGTCCCACACATTCATACTAAAATTAATACCGGCGTCCCATGTTCCATCAAACCGGTTTTGAGTAGGCAATATTCTCTGATTCGGTTTTGAATAATAGTAGTTGGCATACAAGTTTAATTGCGGATACCACGAGGATTTTGCAAGTGTAACGCCGGATTCGCTTGCTTTTACTCTTGAATCAGCTGCTTTAATTTCTGGCCGGTTATTTATTGCGGCATCAACTAATTTCGAAAGTTCGTCGGATTTATATTCACTAAGATTTACATCGGATGCAATTTCAATTTGAGTGTTGAGTGGAATTCCCATTACACTATTTAATGCTGTCATTGTAAGCTTAACTGCATTTTCTGCTTCAAGCTGCTGATAAATTGCATTAGAGAGTTGAACTTCAATTTTAAGAATGTCATTTCTGGTTAACATTCCGGCTTTCTCAAGGTTTTTGGCATCTTCAACATGAGCTTTAATTTGTTCAACAGTTTCGTCCATCACTTTTTTAAACTGTATTGCCTTAAAAACTCCCCAGTAAGAGTTCTTTATATTAAACATTAGTTCGTTCTTATCTTTGTTATATTCTTCTGCAGTCGCGTTAGATAATTCCTCGTTCAGGTTAACATTACCGGATAGTCTGAATCCAGTAAACAATGGCTGAAAGACGGAAAGCTGAACAGAATAGTTGTCAAAGATTCCCGGTGCTATAGGAAATGAGCCGAATGGAGTAGTAATAATAAAAGGATCCACTTCGCTTAATCTTCTATACCCGGCATTTAGTTTTAATGACGGAAGCCGTAAAGCACTTACTTCTTTTACTTTTGCTTGAGCACCCTTTACTTTCATAAAAGATGAGTGAAGCTGTTTACTGTTTTGAAAACCGATTTCAATTGCTCTTTCTAATGTAAGAGATAATTTCTCCTGTGCTACCAATACATTCAATGAAAACAAAAAGAATATTATACAGAGCGGGTTAATTAATTTTTTAGAAATCATATAATTATTTCTCCGTTATTTTCATTCATAATTCCAGAATCGATATATTTTTTTCTTCCTTCTTCGGAGAAGATTCCTTCGAAAAAGATTTTTATAATGTCATTGTAAGCTTCGTTTACTGTTACAGGAAGCTGAGAGAGGATTTCAAGATTTAGCATTGCATGTATTGCAGAAAAATATAAGTTGACTGCTATATCGCTATTAAAATCTTTTCGAAACACTCCGCTTTCTTTCCCATGATTAATTAATTTTGAAAAAGCTTCATATGCATTTTTTTTCCGGAACTCCTGAATTTCATTCCAGACTTCCGGCTGACTCTTTACAAGATCCTGAATATTAGGATGTGAAAGTTTGGAAATATGGGACGTTACGAAATTCAAAAAGTTTTTCAACTTTGTAATAAATTCTGTTGATTTATCGGCGATCAGTTCTTCAACATAGTTTTCAACGGCGCACTTTTTATTTCTTACCACTTCTTTTAAAATGTGCTCTTTGTTTTCGAAATGCTTATAAAGGGTTTTCTTACTTATAGAAAGGGTGGAGGCAATTTCTTCCATTGTAACTTTTGAGAACCTGAACTGAAGGAACATTTCCTCGGCTTTAGTAAGAATTCTCTGTTTTACTTCTTCACTGTATGCCATACTTCCTCAATTAGATTTATAAGTACAGAACACCGGGACTCTTATTTTAGTTCCGATGGAAACAATAATTGTATAAGTCGTTTCCAAAATTAATAAAGTTCCGCTAATTCAAAAAAA
>JAGVBL010000129.1 GCA_020059785.1 Ignavibacteriales bacterium
AACATCACCTGTACCTTGCGGACTTTCGGGATCCATTTCGTCTTCAAATTCGGAAAATATGTTAGTATAACTCTTACCGATGATATTTGATAATACATTCAATCTACCACGGTGAGCCATTCCTAAAAAAACTTCTTTAACGTTCTGCTCACTCGCTAAATTTAAAAGATAGTCCAACACAGGTATTAAAGTCTCAGAACCTTCAAGGGAAAACCGTTTGTGTCCAATAAATTTTGTATGAAGAAAATGTTCGAACGCTTCAGCTACAATTAGTTTTTCCATTATCCTTTTTTTAACATCAAATGAAAAGTTCGGCTTATTTCTAATTGTTTCCATTCTTTGCTGAAGCCACAGTTTTTCTTCGGGGTTCTGGATGTGCATATATTCTACACCGATCTTTTCGCAATAAGTTTGATGAATAACATCAAGAATCTGGCGCAAAGTACCTGTCTGCATTCCCTGTAAATTACCGGTTATAAAATGACGGTCATAATCCCAGATTGTAAATCCATGGTTAGCAGGATCTAATTCCTGGTGAAAAGATTTTGGCGGACTGAGCGGATTTAAATCTGCAATTAAATGTCCGCGTACTCTAAACATATTAATCAGCAGAACAATTCGTGCTTGTTTCTCAATCTCTTCGATGTTGTCGATTTTTGAAAATCGTTTTGAAAGTGTGTCGAGGTCCCAGCCAACTGCTTTCTGTGGAATTTTTAAGTCAGTAAATAATTTACTATAGAAATTATTTTCTCCAAGTAAAAGGTTATCAATAGTTGCAAGAAAGGCGCCGGATTCTGCACCTTGAATAATTCGATGATCATAAGTGCTGGTTATATTCATAACCTTACCGATACCAAGTGATGCTAATGCAGAGGGATGCATTGCTTTGAATTCTGCCGGGTAATCAATTGCACCTACTGCAATTATACAGCCCTGTCCGTTCATTAATCTTGGTGTTGATGAAATTGTTCCGATACTACCGGGGTTGGTTAAAGTAATTGTTGAGTTTTGAAAGTCCGCCGGTTCTAATTTGCCACTCTTTGCTTTGTTAATTAACTCGTCATAAGCATCAAGAAATTCTCCAAAGTTCATCGTTTCAGCACGTTTAATATTAGGAACTATTAAAGAACGCGTTCCGTCTTTTCGTTCAATATCAACAGCAATTCCAAGATTTATATATGGCTTCTTAATTAAACTAGATTTCCCTTTAACAACACCGAATGAATTATTCATATTCGGAAATTCTTTAATTGCCTGAACAAGCGCATATGAAATTAAATGTGTAAAAGAAATTTTTCTTCCGCCGATTCTCTTTAAGTGCTGATTGATAATAATTCTATTCTCTTCAAGAAGCTTTACTGAAATTGTCCTAAGAGATGTTGCAGTGGGTATTCCTAAACTGCCGGTCATATTCTCAATAATCTTGGCGCCTGTACCGACTATTGGAACTACCTCGTCATCAGGAGAAATGTCGAATGTTTCTGAAACGACAGGAAGTGCCGAATCTTTTTTCTTAGCAGAGGAATTACCCGATTGCTTATTACTGTTAGGTAAAATTCCGCCGGTTAATTTATCGAAATAATTTTGCCAGTAATCAGAAACTGAATTATTATCTTCCAGATATTTTTCAAGTAAGTCGGATACAAATCCAAAATTATATCCGAAGTGGTTAAATAATTCTTTATGATATTTAGTGATGTCCATATTTTCCGTAAAATTTATTTAATAATAGTAACATAAAAATAAATAGAATCGTTCGATTTAAAATGGAAATTAATCGGTGTAAAAGATTCAGAAAATATTTTTCAGTAAAAAGATTTATAATACACTTGAAGAATTACAAAATGATGTTGATCTTTGGATCAAAAATTACAATGAAGAAAGACCGAATACTGGAAAACACTGTGATGGTAAAACACCTATGCAAACAATTTTAGAAACCAAGTATCTTGCTGAAGACAAAATGCTTGGTTATAATCTTGCAGTTAATAGTTAACTAACTACTGGGATTGTCAGATTAAATAGTGATTAGTACAAAAAATATAGTAACCGGACAAATGTCCTAATAGTAAATAGTATCATATGGTACTAACTATCTAATAAATAAAACCGGAATAAAAATGTCAGAAATAATTAATCCGCATCAGCTTAAATACCTTGAATCATTTAGACCTGAACCCGATCCATTAATATTGGAAATGGAACAGCTTGCTGCAGAAAAAAATATTCCTATACCTGATTGGAAATCTGCCGAATTGTTAGAGCAAATTCTTCTTCTTATAAAACCGAAACGTGTTCTCGAAATTGAAACCGCAATTGCATACTCATCTATTAGAATTGCTCGCAAATTGAAAAAGAAGGGGTATGTAGATACAATTGAGAAAAGTCTGGATAATATTTCTCTTGCTGGCGAGTTTATTAAAAAAGCCGGATTGGAAAATCAAATCAATTTAATTGAAGGAAATGCTAAAGAAGTAATGCCGCTGCTGGATAAAAAGTACGATCTGATTTTTATCGACGCCGATAAAGAAGATTATGAAAAGATATTTTATTATTCACTAATGCTCCTTAAAAAGGGTGGAGTTCTTTTTGTAGATAATCTTTTATGGCATGGTTATCCCGCATCATCAAAAGTACCGCCATCATTTAAAAATTCTACAAAATATATTAGAGAGTTTAATAAACTTTTTGTGAATCAATCGGCGCTTGTTACTTCAATTTATCCTGTCGGGGATGGTGTCGGTATAGGAGTAAGAATCTAATGGATTTAAGCAGCGATACTCAAAAAATATTATCTGTAATTGATATACTTTCAAAAGAAAAATTATTTTACCGTGACGATCTTGGCCGATTGATTGAACTCTCTATTCAAAACAGTAAAATGAATGTTCTGGAAGAACTCTCATTCCAGGCAAGATATTCACAGGGTTTGTTGAAAATTGTCCAAAATCGGGATAATAAAATTGAAGAAGAATATTTTTCCAAAGTTCAAAAAGAATTTACCGAATCAATAGAAAAAGTTAAATCTTTGATAACAGAAATTCTTTCCGGTTCATCCGGATTTCTTAAGCAGATTTTCAGCGATAAATACCTGCAGATGACGCAGACCGGTTTGTCAAATCTTAATAAACTCTGTTCCGATCTCGGTTTTGTTAAGTTGTATTTTAATGATTTGAAAAGAGGGTAGTTGAAGATGGGAAATTGAATTTACAAGTCCCCATCTTCAATTAAATCTTATTTGTGTTTTCTTAAAGTCTCAGAATATTTCTCAGCTACTTCCTGTACAGATTTACTTGAGATAAGATTATAGATCCTATTCCGTAAATCCGCCCACTCGTCATGTAGCGGACAGGGATTTTCCTCAGAACACTCTTTTAATCCCGTCACACATTTTAGATTAATAACAGGACCTTCAACCCTTTCTACAATTTCCAGTATAGAACTTTTCTTTGCAAGCTCAGTAATCTTAAACCCGCCGCCTCTGCCTTTAAAAGAATCTACGTATCCGTATTTAGCCATTCTTTGTAAGATTTTTGCAAGATAATGTGCTGGAATGTCCTCGCTTTTTGCTATTTCTGAGGACATTATGAGACTGTCTTTCGATTGACGCTCAAGAAAAAGAATTGCTCTAATTGCGTATTCTCCGGTTTTTGTGTAGATCATAATGGACCTTTATTTTTTATAAGATTAATATCTATTATGGGAGGAAAATATCCTAAATAAAAATTAAGTAAATAACCCCTCTTTGTCAATAAATTATTTATATCAATTTTTTAACGATTTTGAATTCATTGATTCACTTTTGTGTTAATGTAATAAGTTGAATAAATGTGTTAAATTATAACACCAAATTCGATGATTCATTAATTCCAATTAAAACAGAGGTTAAAATGTCTAAATCATTCGAAATTATTGAAAGAGTTGGTATTTCTAATGAAAGTATTTCTGATGCCGTTAAATCAGCGGTTAACGAAGCTAATTCCGAAAAAAAA
>JAGVBL010000343.1 GCA_020059785.1 Ignavibacteriales bacterium
AAAAAAAATCAGAAAAGTTAGTCTCTGATGCAAAGGAAAAGGTTGATGCTTTGCTGGGCGAAGCAGAAAAAATATTAAGCGATGCAAAAGATAAAGCCGGCGGTGCTGTAGAATCCGGCAAAGTGAAAATTGAAAAAGAAGGGGAGCGTCTTAAAACTGCTATCAAAGCGGGTATGGATGCTTACCGGAATGAAAAAGAAGCTTAAGAGATTATGACTGTAATTGATCTACTCCTCATCATATTAATACTATCGGCTTCGGCTTTATGTATCTATTTGATTTTTGTTTTAAGAAACTTACTTAAGAAAGTTGAAGCCGTTAGTTCTGATGTTCACAATTTTATTGAGAAAGCCAATCCTGTTTTGGATGAATTAACAAGTGTAAGCAGAAGAGCAAATAAAATTGTTACCGAAGCGGAAAATTATTGGGAAGAATTAGATCGTTCTATCAAAAAATTGAAAGAAAAAGTATCCGATATAAAAAATCTGAATTTCTTTCATGATGCGGAGAATCCAGCCAAAGATCTCATCAAAAATCTAAAAGCATTTTCAAAAGGCATTTCTGCTTTCTGGCAAGCTTTTAAAAGAAATTAATCTATAGTTCAAAGTAAGGAGATATCATATTGAAAGAGTATAATCCCGATGCTATAAGAAATATAGCGTTTGTTGGTCACGGTGGAAGTGGAAAAACTACTATCTCTGAATTGTTATTGTTTACGGCCGGTGAAATTAATCGTATTGGAAAAATTGAAGAAGGAAATACCACTTCCGATTTTAATCAGAATGAAATTGATAGACAGATATCTATCGCTGCATCACCTCTACATATCGATTGGAATAATAATAAGATTAATATAATCGATACCCCCGGATTCCCAGATTTTATTGGGCAGGTTATTTCAAGTCTTCAGGTTGCTGATCTTGGTATCTCTGTAATTAAAAGTGCCGAAGGGATTGAAGTAGGCACCGAACTTACATGGGAGTTCGTAAGAAAAAATAAACTTCCGGCTGCAGTTATAATTAATAAGGTTGATAACGAACATTCTAAATTTTTTGAAACTGTACAGCAAGCAAAGAACCGCCTTGGATCTGATGTTACCGTTGTTTCTTTCCCTGTTAAAGAAGGATTGAACTTCGATTCTATTGTTGATCTTGTGAAAATGAAAGTTGCTACTTATGGAGATGCCGGTTCTAAGAAAGTTACCGAATCAGAAATTCCTGCTGACTTAAAATCACAGGCAGATAAACTTAGAGAGGAATTAATTGAAAAGGTTGCTGAATCATCCGAAGATTTGATGAATAAATTCTTTGAAGAAGGAACACTTACAGAAGATGAATTGAATACCGGATTGAAAGCAGCCGTTTTAAAAGGTGGATTGATTCCAGTTTTTGCTTTTTCTGCTACTAAAGGTGTGGGTGTTAATACATTCCTGGATTTCGCTTCCAAATATTTTCCTGCTCCAAATGAAAGAGAACCAATTGAAGCTATGATGAAAGATGGCGGGAACAAAGTTCAGATTAAATGCGATCCTAAAGGCGAACCTTCTCTATTTATTTTTAAGTCGCTCTCCGAACAGCACGTAGGCGAACTATCCATCTTTAAAGTTTATTCGGGTACAGTAACACCGGGAATGGATCTGATTAATACCCATAAAGATAAAGTTGAGAGAATGGGTCAGATCTTTATTCTTAATGGAAGAAATAGAAAAGAAATTCCAAAACTTGTAGCAGGTGATATAGGTGCCGTTGTAAAACTTAAAGATAGCCATACCGGAGATACCTTGTGCTCTAAGAATTTTACTGTTGTAATTCCGGAAATTAAATACCCTGAACCTGTCATTCGTTTTGCAGTAAAACCGAAAGCAAAAGGGGACGAGGATAAAATATCTGCGGCATTACACACAGCACATGAAGAAGAACCATCCTTAATCTCCAGATTTGACCCTGAAATTTCTCAAACAATTGTATCGGGACAGGGAGAACTTCAACTTAATCTTGCTATAAAATTATTAAAAGACCGTTATGGGGTTGAAGTAGATTTAGTTGAACCAAGAATTCCTTATAGAGAAACAATCCGCGGCAAATGCGAAGACTCTGAGTATAAACATAAAAAACAATCGGGCGGACGCGGTCAATACGGACATGTTCATTTAAAGTTAGAACCTCAACCAAGAGGTACCGGATACGAATTTGTAGATGCAATTGTTGGAGGTGTTGTTCCGGGCCGGTTCGTTCCTGCTGTTGAAAAAGGTCTAAAAGAAATTATGTCCAAAGGAATTCTTACAGGTAGCAGAGTTGTTGATGTTAAAGTAACTCTCTTCGATGGTACTTATCACTCTGTGGATTCCGACGAAGTATCCTTCAAGATTGCTGCATCTCAGGCTTTCAAAAAAGGATTTATGGAAGCCAAACCTGTGATTCTTGAACCGATATATGATATTACTGTAAAGATTCCTGAAGAATATATGGGTGATGTAATGGGCGATATATCAAGCCGACGAGGTAAAATTCAAGGAATGGATTCAGAAAGCCCGTTCCAGATTATTAAAGCTAAAGTTCCTCTGGCAGAACTTCATAAATACTCAACACAACTTAGAAGTTTAACACAGGGACGAGGAATGTTTGCAATGTCATTCTCTCATTACGAAGAAGTTCCTAAAGAAATTGAAGGTAAGATTATAGAAGAATACCAGAAATCGAAACAGGAAGAAGAAGAATAATTAATACAAATTGACAACGGGAGTTTATCTTAATTCTATTAGGGTAAACTCCTTTTTTATTTGAGGCATAAATGGATAAGTTATGGTCACCCTGGCGTTCAAATTATATCGAATCGTTCAATCAGGAAAAAAATCCTCCGGATGTATCTTTTGTGATGCAGTAAATCAAAATATCAGCTCCGACAATTCTCTAAAAGTTTTTGATAACAAGACATGTTTTGCAGTACTCAACCTTTATCCATATAACAGCGGACATTTAATGGTAGTACCAAAGAATCATGTTTCAGATTTACACCAGATTAGCGATGAAACAATTTCCGAAATGTTTTCAACAGTAAAACTTTCCATGAAAGCACTAGATTCGGTTATGAAACCGCATGGTTACAACGTTGGTGTAAATTTAGGAAAAGCAGCCGGAGCCGGAATTGACGATCATCTTCACATTCATGTTGTCCCGCGGTGGAACGGAGATACTAATTTTATGCCCGCATTGGGTGATGTTAAAATAATTTCACAGGATTTGATGCAAACAAAAAAAAAATCTTGTTGAAGCATTTACTAAAATTTTATTTGACCAAAAGAAATAATATTTTCTGCATAAATATTTTATGAATTATATTTCACTCACTCTTTTTAACAACTAATCTATTTGAAAGGAATTGAATGGAACAGAATGTGGAATCTCTTGATAAATTAAGAGTACCGGCACTTGATGAAATTTTAGGTAAAAAATTTCCCGTTTTAGATGATGGATTTATACGTCTTATTGATTATATGGGAAGCGACGAGTCAATCGTTCAAGCTGCCCGCGTATCATACGGCAAAGGTACTAAAAAAGTATCGGAAGACCGTGGACTTATCCGTTACCTGATGAGACATCACCATACAACTCCTTTCGAAATGTGCGAAATTAAATTACACGTCCGTGTACCGATGGATACATGGAGACAATGGATAAGGCATAGAACCGCTAACGTTAATGAATACTCTACACGTTATTCAATTGCTATTGATGCTACACAAAAAACTAATATTGGTGAATGGCGTCTTCAGGCAAAAGATAATAAACAGGGAAGCGAAGGATATTTTCCTGTAGAAGTTGGAAGTAAACTTACAGAACGCGAATCCGAACTTCAGGATTTTGCAAGAGAAATTTACCAGGAACGTCTTGCCCTTGGCGTAGCACGCGAACAGGCAAGAAAAGACCTTCCTTTATCTACTTACACAGAAGCTTACTGGAAAATTGATCTTCAAAATCTTCTCCACTTTCTTGCTCTACGTATGGAAAGTCATGCTCAATTTGAAATTAGAAGCTATGCCAAAATAATTGGTAATGAAATTGTAAGCCGCTGGTGCC
>JAGVBL010000301.1 GCA_020059785.1 Ignavibacteriales bacterium
GTGCTTCAACTTCAATTCCCATGTTTATTAGATTCTGTACCATTTCATTACGCAAGTCCATCAATTGATCTGTTGGCGGAACAGGGAAGTAACCTTCTTTAAATCGAGGCTTATAACCTAAGTTAGGATTTTCTTCACGTCCCGAATTCCATTTCCCTTCAATCGAATCAACTGTGTAGAATGAAAAGTTGGGACCGGAATCGAAACGGACATCATCGAACACAAAAAATTCTGCTTCGGGACCAAAGTAAGAAGTATCGGCTAATCCGGTTGACTTCAAGTATGCTTCGGCTTTCTGAGCGATATTGCGCGGACATCTATCGTACTTTTCTTTTGTTGCCGGTTCGTATACATCGCATATTAATGAGATGGTTGGTGCTTCAATGAAAGGATCGAAGAACATTGTTTCTGCATCGGGAATTAAAAGCATGTCGCTCTCGTGAATACTTTTCCATCCGCGAATTGATGATCCGTCGAAACCAAATCCATTATCGAACGAGTCGGCACTTAATTCACTCGAAGGAACTGTAAAGTGCTGCCACTGACCGGGAAAGTCCATGAATTTGAAATCAACAAATTGAATTTTGTTTGTCTTAATGTAGGAAAGAACTTCCTGAACATGTGAAACTGATTTACCCATAATTTCTCCTGATTATATGTTGATGTTGGTTGTTTCTTTAATTGTTGATAAAACAAAATTTGTAACTGTCCGGTTAACCCCGGGCCAGGATTGAATTTTACTCAATAAATGTTCAAGTGATTTAGTATCCTTCACAAGTGCTTTCATAATATGAGAACCTTCACCCAGAATGGCGTGGCATTCTAAAATTTCCGGAGTTTTCTTTACATGCTCGGTCAACTTTTCATAATTCTTGGAAGAATCCATTATTACAAGAATGAAAGCCATTATATCAAGATTAAATTTGTGCCGGTTCAGCTTGGTATAGTAACCCTCAATTATATCATTCTCTTCCAGTTTATTTAAACGGTCGCTTAATGAAGGGAGCGACAGGCCAACCAATTCAGCAAGCTCGTTTCTTTTTGTTCTTCCATTTTCCTGTAGTTTTTTAAGAATAGTAATATCTAAGCTATCGAGCATGTTATACCTTATTCATTTAGGGGAAATAATTTAATTGACTGAAAAAATAAGGCATAGCAAATTAAAAAACAAATAAAAAAGTTGATGATTTATAGCATTGCCTTGTTGAAATACTTTATTAGTTTAGCAATGCAGATTTAGGGTGATTATTGAAAAAAGAGGGCGCGCTTTTTTTTGTCCTGATATTTATTATATCAGTCCATTCTATTTTAGCTCAATTTGATCCGAAAGTTGCCTCGGTAATTAATCAGGTTAGCTCAGATCAACTAATGGACAATTTAAACTACCTGACCGGAGTTAAGCCGGTTACTGTTCCCAGCGGTACCTTTTCTATTACATCGAGACATTCAAATCGATATACAAACCAGATTGCAGAACAATACTTGAAACAACGCCTTGAATCTTATGGTCTCATTACAACAATACAGTATTTTGATGGAGGGGGTGGAAATGTTATTGCAACCCAGACAGGAAATAAATATTCACAAAAGCAAATTATAATCTGTGCTCACTATGATAGTATGCCGGATTCTGATATAGCACCCGGTGCTGATGATAATGGAAGCGGAACTTCGGCTGTTTTGGAAGCTGCAAGAATTCTTTCCACTATGAAAACCGACTATACAATTATTTATGCTCTGTGGGATAAAGAGGAACAAGGTCTTCTTGGAAGTTCTTATTATGCTTATCTGGCTAGAGCAAGGAATGACGACATTGTTGCCGTTATAAATCTTGATATGATTGGCTATGACAGTAATAACGATAACGTTGCAGAAATTCATTACAGAAATATTAGTACATCTTCTACAATTGTTAATAATATGTATTTGGTAAATAGCACATATCAGATCGGATTGAACATTGAAGGTGTTTTTCCCGGAACACAAGCAAGTGACCATGCATCATTCTGGAGTAATAATTATCCGGCAATACTCTTAATAGAAGATTATACTTTGTCTAACGGGTTCAGAGATTTTAATGTAAAATATCACACGACTGATGACAAAATAGATTTAATCAATCGATCATATTTCGAAAAATGCGCAAAGGTTGCAATAGGCACATTAGCAACATATGCAGGTATTCAAACTCCAGCTTCGGTGGATTTGACACAACCGCTCTCATTTTCATTATCACAGAACTATCCAAACCCGTTCAATTCAGCAACAACAATTAGCTATCAACTTGAAAAAGAATCGCATGTTAAACTTGTTGTATATGATCTTATTGGAAAAGAAGTAGCCGTTCTGGTTGATAGGGTTCAACAGCCAAATTCCTATTCAATCTATTTTGATGCGGCAAAATATAACGGCGGATTATCAGCAGGTTTGTATTTCTATACTATGTATTCGGATAATTTTGCAAGCTCCAGAAAAATGCTCTACCTTAAATGACGTTGAAGCGCAGCTCTTTTAGTAACACGTTTAGCTTATTATTACCGTCATTAGTTCTAATCGTATAGTTATTGAATTCACGACGTATGCTATAGTTTTTTCTTAACTGGTCAAAATACTTGTCGGGATTAACTACATCTGCATTAAGCAGCATTTTCAATTGCGAGCTGTCAAAAGTAATATCATAAATTTTTTGTGTTGCTTCGAAAAGTATTTTTTCAATTTCACTTGAGGGATTAATATCTATAATTCTTTCTTTGATATCAGGATAATCCGGAGTCCAATTACAATTAATCTCTAAAAACTTACAAAGTTTTTCATAAATGAAAAATGTTCCGTTTAACTTTCCTTCCAGAGAATAACCCGCAATATGAGCAGTTCCAATATCTGTTAGTTGTAATAATTCCCTGTCAATATTCGGTTCGTTTTCCCAGACATCCAGAACTACATTTATATCCTTTTTATCAATTAGTCTTTTTTTCAACACAGAATTATCAACAACAGGTCCTCGCGAGGTGTTAATTACAAGAGAGCCGCTTTTTATTTGAGCGATGTTATCTTCGTTTAATAAATGATAAGTTTTATCGATCCCGGTTTTGTTAAGAGGAACATGAAACGTTACTACATCGCAGCCGAGAGCCTCATTCAAACTGCAGAACTTCTCTTTTCCGTTCTTACGTTCAAGCGGAGGATCATTAATAACCGTTTCGAAACCTAATGCCTTTGCAAAATGTGCAACCTTTGTTCCTATATTTCCATAACCGATAATTCCGATTCTCTTACCTGAAAATGTTTTATTGGTTGTATTATAAATATTTGTAATTGCCGTTATAACATATTCAGCTACCGAGAACGAGTTACAACCGGCAGCATCTGCAAAAAAAATATTTTTTGATTTCAAATACTCCTTGTCAATATGATCTGTACCAATTGTAGCCGTCCCGACAAACCTGACCGGTGTATTGTGTAAAAGTTTTTCGTTCACATTGGTAATAGACCGGACAATTAATGCGTCTATATCCATAAGCATTTCATTTGTAATTTGTCTGCCGTGTGAAAGTTTTACTTCGCCGAATTTTGAGAAAGCTTCTTTTGCCTGGGGAATATTTTCATCAACTAAAATTTTCATCGTTATTGATTTTTTGTTGAGCAAATATAAATCAACGAAATCAAACTTTCTTATCCATGCTTAATTTGTAATACCTTTGTTAAATGTTTATTTTTGCCCCTGAATTTGAAAAAGGAGTAATATCATTACAATGAAGTTTAATAAGAGAACACATACATGCGGTCAATTAAGGGAGTCTAATATTAGTGAACACGTTGTATTAAACGGATGGGTCGCAAACCGAAGAGATCTTGGCGGAGTAATTTTTATTGAATTACGCGATAGATACGGAATTACTCAGGTTGTATTCGAACCCTCTTATAATTCCGAAGCACACGAACATGCAAAAAAATTGAGAAGTGAATTTGTAATTTCTATTGAGGGAAAAGTCCGTAAACGTCCCGAAGGAACCGAGAATCCCGATTTAATTACCGGCAAAATTGATGTAATGGTTGACAAACTTATTATCCTTAATCAAGCCGAAACCCCTCCATTCCAAATAGATGATAATGTTGATGCAAGCGAAGATATTCGTTTGAAATATCGCTACCTCGATTTACGGAGGGGTGAAGTTCAGAAAAATCTATTGCTGCGTCATAGAATGTATCAGATAACAAGAAAATACTTTGACTCCAATGGATTTGTTGAGATTGAAACTCCTGTGTTAATGAAAAGCACACCTGAAGGCGCAAGGGATTTTCTTGTCCCCAGCAGATTACATAAAGGTAAGTTTTATGCACTTCCGCAATCACCTCAGCAATACAAACAACTATTGATGGTGTCTGGTTTTGATCGATATTTCCAAATTGTAAAATGTTTCCGTGATGAGGACTTAAGAGCAGATCGTCAGCCCGAATTTACACAGATAGATGTTGAGATGTCCTTTGTAGATGTTGAAGATATTTTTGAAATGATGGAAGGATTGATGAAAATATTTTTTAAAGAGATCTCTAATTATGATCTTCAATTACCTATACCAAGATTAAGTTTTGAAGAAGCAATGGAAAAATATGGAAGCGATAAACCGGATTTGAGATTTGGTCTTGAAATGGTTACACTAAATGATGTTTTTGAGAAATCTGAATTCAGA
>JAGVBL010000036.1 GCA_020059785.1 Ignavibacteriales bacterium
GTAAAACTCCTTTCATTTAAGAATTTAATTAGTGCCCTGGTAGAATCGAGGACGCCCCCTTCAACAAATGAATTGGTTGTTTGACCCTTATGAATTCTTGTAACGCATGTACGCTTATCAATATAGAAAGAGACAAATCGTGACGAAATTCTTAACCACATATCAAAATCCTGTCCCTGTCTAAGCGATTCATTGAATAATCCAACCTCGCTAAAGACTGTTCGATGAACCGCAATAGCATTGCCATGAACATAGTTTGCCCAGAAGAAACGTGTAACTTGAAATTCTGTGGGAGGAATTTGAAGCCATAGCGGAGGAGCTATTTTCTGCTGCGTTTCCTCGAGCAATAGATACCAGTGACTATGAAAGAACTTAATTTCAGGGTAATCATTTATTGCATTGAAATGAGTTTGAAGCTTGTCCGGTTCAAATAGATCATCCGAAGAGAGCCAGCAGATCCATTCTCCCCGGGCGTTATTAATTCCAACATTTAAAGCAGTAGCAACACCACCGTTTTGTTTGTGGAATATTCTAAAACGTGAATCTTTAGCAGCATATTCTTCCATTACATCTTTGGTAAAATCTGTACTTCCATCATTTACAATAACAGCTTCCCAAATGGGAAAACTTTGATTCAAAAGTGAATCGAGAGCTTTGCTTAGATATTCTGCTTGATTATAGGTCGGAACAACTACTGAAAATACAGGATCGATAGAAAAATTGCATTTAGGTGAACTGTATATAGCAAAAAATGCTCCTCTAGGAGTATCATATTGTTTTCCTTCATTATCATGTGTATGAAAATCTTCGCACACAAAAAATTGCCAACCGTTTCCAAAATCTTCCGGAAGCCAGCCAGATTTATGTTCTTGCCACTTACCTCCGTCCAAGCCCCACGCATCTTTTTCAGTATCGTGGTTCTGCTCAATAAATCCTAAAGGTGTAAATACAATAATCTGTTTTGTAACCAGTTCTTCTGTTTTTTTTATCAGTTCAAGTGCTTTGTTTTTTTCAACATGTTCAATAATATCAAGAAGAAAGATGGTCTCAATTGAATTTTTGGGTAAGGCTGATAGTGCTTTTTCCCAGTCAAGGTTAATAAAAGCATAATTCTTGTTTTCTGAGTTCTTTTCTTTTATATAATCAAGATACTGGTTATGGGGATCTATGCATAAATGATATCCGGGTTTAATAAAATCCTGTGGTCTAATACCGCAGCCAATATCTCCAACTATTTTTGCTTCGAAAATATTCTCTTTAACTTTTTCGAAAAGCTGATCTCTATTTATTTTTTGAATTTGCATGTCTTTATTTTTTTGTTCTTGGATTATTTTCTTTCAAGCACAACCAGCATTCTATTAAGCGGATCGGTACCGGACGGATTGGCAGATATTATCTTAAAATATTTTTCCATCTCGGCTCTAAATCTCTTAAATGAATAATCATTCATTAATTTTTCATTTTTCCAATTTGCATTCAGATGAGACTGTTGCTTTAGGAAGTTTCCTTCAAAAGGTGCTTCTATAATACATTTACCCGAAGAGATGTTTGCGAGCTCTTCGGCTACTTTCCAGGAATAATCTACATACATATATTGGAATACATTTCCCATCCAGATTAAATCATACTTATCTTTTTTTTCAAACTCTTTGAATGTACCGAGAAAGAGTTCAATATTGTTTGCATTCCTGAAAGATGCTACACTTCTTACAATTTCATTAGCTTTTAAATCCGGTTCAATCCCGGTACATTTTTTTGCTCTAAAAGAATGAAATAGAAGCATATATCCTAACGAACTGCCGATCGATAAAAAATTATTACATTTTTCAAATAATTCCGGAGTGTATTTAACAAAGTACTCAACGCGTGTTTCAAGACTACCTTTAGGCTTAAGAGTTAAAATATCATAAGCATAGTTAGAGGGATATGAATAATTATCTATTTCTTTCTGAAGTGTAATGTAGTTATCTGATTTTTCTTTAGCAGGTAGAATTGATAAACTGTTGGTTAAGTAAAAATTATTTCTTTTAGATTCATTATCAAGACTGTTAACAACATCAAAGTAGTTCGTCTTATAAGTTTCATTTTCAGGTTCTAGCTCATATGCGCACTCCAACAATGATAAGGTTTTTAACTTTTCATCATTATTCCACGATATAACAGCTAAGTTATTATAAGCTGCTGAACAATTAGGCTGAACTTCCAGAGCTTTGTAAAATTTGTTTAATGCTTCTTCAGAATTATTTTCTTCAATCAGTAATTTCTCACCTTCTTCAATCAATTTTGCAGCGATCGGGTTGTAAGGCATCGACCCGAAATACTTTATTTTTTTTGTATTTATTTCAGAAACTAATTCATCTATTCCAGAAGAAATAGATGGGCACCAACTTTTAATTCCTTCCAAACGAGACAGAAACCATTTGATATTGAAATAGGTTACTTCATTCCACCTTAGTATGAAATCGAGATCGAGCATTTTTACATTTTTACCGTCTGTTACAAAATTTGCTATTCCGCAATCAACAGGAATTACGTTTTGTTTAATAAGATTTTTAAGAATCGAGAGAATTTGAGTGGCAAGTTGTAAATGGTCACTTTCTTCGGCATTTTCAACATCGTAATAATTGCTTAAATCCTCCATTAAAACTTCGAATTTTTCTCCACAATCACTTATTCTAAAATCATAAACATCTACAATTCCATCTTTAGACATAAGTGTTTGGTAATTTTGATATGATTTAAGCACATTATTAAAATCCATATTGGGGTTTTTGTAAATCACTTTACTAACGTATTCTTTGTTGTTGATTTTACACTTGTAAATACTACTTGTGGACAACTCTTTGATAAGCTCTTTACAAGTGATATTACTAAAAGTAATCCCAGTCCCATCATGAATATTGATATGATAGTTGTCAGAAGGGTGTAACACTACCTTCTCTTTTATTTGTTCATCAGCTATTTGCATTAAAACCCCACAACTAATTGTTCTTCCAAATCAAGAGATGTATTTAATAGAGAAAAAAATTCCTGCATCTCGTTTATCTGTTGTTCAAGCATTTTCACTGCAACTGTTTTGGAAAGGTCGTAAATGCTTGCCAGACTTCTATCAACTTTTTCTTTGGCTTCCACAGGATTTATTTTAAGTGCAAGTGAATATGCTCTATTGAAAATTTGAAGCAGTTCGTATTTGTTTACAGTGTTAGGCGAATGAATATGAAATAGACCTTTCTCAAACAAATCCTGGGTTATAATAGTCTCAATTATTTCTGCAAGGTAAAGTGTTGTAACTCCATTCCATAAATGATTTGTAAAACCATTTACATCTTTACCGGCTTGGCTTTTAGCCCACTCTAATAATGATCTGCTCTTTCCATTTTCTTCACCGATAATAGAAGTGCGGAGAGTCATGCAATCTTTGTTTTCGCCGGCATTTTTACTTAAACCATAGAGATCATCTGCATCGAAATAATCTTCTTCCGAATATTTTCCTTTTTTCCCTGTGTAAACGCAGTCAGTCGTTATGTGAAAGCATTTAATTTCTTTACTGTTACAAAGCTTAGCCAGATTTCGTGGAAAGAGTGAATTAATTTTAAGAACATTTTCAATAGTGTTGTTTGCAATTGTGGGCTTTATTACACCGGCACAATTAATAACAACGCCAACTTCATCCAAAAATAATTCCAGTTTTTCGATCGGGTCATTGGCAATATCAAATTCTTTCCGGGTTATTTCTACAACGCAATAATCATTTGTTTTTAAATAGGAACTAACTGCATAACCGAGCATTCCGTTTGAACCGATTACCATTATTTTTTCCATTTTTACCTCTCCTCTACTTTCCAGCAGTCCCAATAATGAGCATCGAACCTTATATCATCATTAAGACTCTCTTTTAATTCCGATGTTGAAAAGAAAATTATTTTTGTGTCTTCGGTAAGTGACATAAATCCGTTTGCATAACCGGCCGGAATGAACAATACAGAAGGATTTTTTTCGCTCAACACATATCGATTTACTTTTAATTCCTTAGAAGGACTATCCCAGTTATCAATCTCAACTGCACCAATTACAGCCGAACCTTTAACAACCATCACATACTTCGATTCGTGTTTGTGGGCGTGCCATGCACGTACAAATCCCTGTTTATGATTTTCTACCGTGTAGAATCTTTTTACACCTTCGAAGTTAAAATCATTCACAAATCCAACAGTACCTCTATCATCAACAGCAAGACCACCTTTTAACAATTGAGGAACTTCGGTTTTAATTTCTATTGCTGCCTGATACATTATGCTGCCTCCACTTCTTCAAATACTTTCAACAATAATTCTTCGTAATGATCTTTTAAGTAAGCTTGATTAGAATATCGGGGACTCTTTAAGTCTTTTATGCGTTTGGTTTCAACCAGATATTTTAATTCCTCAATTCCTTCATCCACGGAGTGAATTGATCTGAAGCCAAAAACATCTTCTGCTTTCTTTGCAGATACTCTGTAGTTCCGCGTATCCTGGAAAGGCATATCGGTTGTTTCAATTACAAGATCCGGGAAATGCATTCTTACCTGGTAAGCCAGGTCACTTATTCTAACATTTTGCCGGGCAAGGTTATAAATTCCTTTATGTTCGGTTTCAAGATTCATCAATACTGCTCTTGCTACGTCTTTAACGTGAAGCAGCGGGCGGAACTGATCACCGCCGAAAACACTAATTGAACCTTCTATGTATGCTCGTACTGTCAATATGTTTACAACAAGATCCAATCTTATACGCGAATAGAGATCGCCAACACCAAATAGTGTTCCCAAACGGAAAATAATTGCATTTTTATGTTTCAAGAATTTTTCTGCATTTAGTTTTGTTTCTGCATAGATTGATAACGGTTTTGTTGGTGAGGACTCATTTAATTCTTTATCCTGTGCACCATAAACCGAACATGTGGACATGAATACAATTCTTCCATTATAATTATCTGCAAGCCAGGCAACAGCATCCTGATTTATAGATTTTGTTAAGTCCGGATTTAACTGGCAAGCACCATCGCCAACAATAGCAGCGAGCCAAACAACTGCATCTGCCCATTTTAAGTGCTGTAATAATTTATCGTGGTCGCGAACATCTCCATGGACAAAATCAACCGGTTTTCTGAATGAATCTTCGTATAAGAGTGCATCGTAAACACGCACATTATAATTTGATTGTTGAATTAAATCAGTAATTGCACCGCCTACATAACCGGCACCGCCAACAATTAATACGTTTTTCATTTATAGTTTCCTTTTAAGAATGTTTATAATCTTTTCTGATGTCTTTCCGTCACCAAGCCATTTCAATTCTTTTTTTGAAACCGAATAATTCTCGAAGAATGAAATTGTCTCTTTAACCATTTTATTAATCGGTCTTGATTCACCTACTAAAATGCTGTTACCATTTTCAAGTGATTCCGGACGTTCTGTTTTTAATCGGGGAACTGCAACGGGTACTCCCAGTAGAGGACATTCTTCCTGGCTTGTACCTGAATCGGATACTATTCCGTATGCGTTATATTGTAAATTCAGATAATCGAGAAATCCATAAGGACCAACAAGTTTAATATTTTTCTTACCGGCTAAAAGATTATTCTGTTCAATCATCTTAACAGCACGGTTAAATTTTACAAGTTGAACTTCGAGACCTGTTTTTTTGCTCAACTCATTTAAGTAAGTAAGTATATGATTAAGTTGACCAACGCTTTTCAGGTTTTCGCTACGATGAATATCTGCAAGAATAAAATTCTTACATCGCGGTCCAACTGGCATATACTGTTTTACAATCTCTACGATGGTATTACCAACAATAAAAATCTGATCGGGATTTTTATTCTCCTTAATTAAACGTTCTTTATACAATGGAGTGTAAACAAAAACCAGGTCGGATACATAATCGCAAATAACACGATTTACTTCTTCGGGCATACGTCTATCGTAAGATCGCATACCTCCTTCAATATGACCGATTTTATAACCTTCCTTAAAAAGAGGTGCACTTACAAGCGCAGAATTTGAATCTCCTAAAAAGAGAATTATTGATGGCTCAATCTTTTTTTTCTTTAGTAGATAAATAACCTCCTTAGACAAATAGGAGAGCTGTTCATAGTGATTAGAACTATTTTTACCTGTAGCAAGTGTAAAATCCGGCTTACGGATTTTAAGCTGGTTGAAAAAGATTTTGCTCAGTTCGTCGTCATAGTGTTGTCCGGTATGAATCATAATATGTTCGAAATTCTTATCTAACTTTTCGAACACCCTACTCATTCTAATGAAATCAGGTCTTATACCGGTAATAGTAACTATTTTCATAAATACCTATAATTTCCGGTAATAGGACAAAATTTATACCATGCAAAATCTTTGATTTTGTTCTGTTTTTATTGAAAAGGATGTGGATAATTAAATTATTGGCTAATATTACGCAGTGTGCTTAGTCTAAAAGAGGAGCAAGTAAATCTTCGAATACTTTAATTTTTTCTGATGCTTCGGCACTTAACTTTTCCTTTTCATAATCTCTTTGCTCTGTAATGTCTTTAATATTTTTCCTGTATTGAACAAGGTTGTTATTGTAATTTTCCAGAGTAACTTTTTCCTTGTGCTCGGAATAAATTCTAGCATCGTTTAAGGAATCTGCTTTTTGTTTTTTATAATAATTAATTTTTCTAAGGAGCTTTTGTTTCTGATCGGCTTTCTCGATTAATACCATTGCGCTTATTATTAAGGAAATTAGAGTGCCAACAAAAAAGCTTATTAGACCCCATTTAATACCTGTTGAAATTAATCCGGAGAAGAATCCACCCAACACGGATGATTCCTCGAAAGACGAAACTGAATGTCCCGCAAATGCACCAATTATCATCACAATAAATGCAATTATAAAATTATTGCTCATATTTACTGAAAAAGATCTTTGCGGATTATACTTTTCCATAAACGGAATATTCTCAATCCTTTCTTCAATTAACTTTATTTGAGTATTAAAATTCTCTTCAATGTTTTCAATAGTTTTGGCAAGGTTCTCCCTCAACTTAATTTTAAAATTCTCTATTTCATTCAAAGTGTGTTTTTCTGCATTCTGATTTTCAGTTAAAAGTTTTTCATAATTACTTAACTTCTCATTAATCTCATTATTTAAATTCTCTTTAAGCTGACTGATTAACCCATCAATTATTTCGTTAAATTTGTTTTCAAACTCTGTGTTCATTCCAACTACAAAAATATTTTTTGAATCGCTATATAATTGAGAAATTTTTTCAAGCATAACAATACTATTAGAATTATCTACAGTTAAGAATTCCTTAATATTCTTCTTCTTCAGTTCCTCTATTTTCTTCCGAATATTTTCTAATGAACTTCTGTTTGTAAAACAATGCTGGTGCACAATTTTTTCGATTAGATCCGATACTTGATAGAAATCCATTTCTGAAAAAACATTTTGGAAGAATCCTGTCTTCATAAAAAAATTAAACATTCCAAGATTATTTATCTTCAAGGCCAATGAAAGCCGGTTGAAATCGTAAGCAATTATTTCGTTTAAATAATATTCAGCGTTGTTAGTATTTCCAGTCAAAACTTCGGTAAGAGAAGCATATAGCTTTGCAGTTACCCCTAATTTTTTTAATTCTAATGCTTGCTTGAAAAAAGTACCGGCCGTTTCCGGAGCGTTATCCCTTAAATGAGCAAACCCGATATATAACGTAAGGATATATGAAAGCTCGGTTTTAATATTATCCGACAACCGTGATGATTGTGAAAGATCCCGAGCTGTTTCGAAACATAATAAGACTTTATTTACATTGAAATTGCCGGGCTTTGATAATAGAATTATTCCATTAATAATATACTTAAAGAAATTCTGCTTATAGACATCACGTTCAATCAAATTAATAGCGTTATTGGCATAATACTCTTTTTCGTTTTTTAGTTTGGTTGTTGCCCACTTAGTAAAATTTTCTTTAATAGCTTTATAGACTTCTACATTTTTAGCTCGTAGAAAATTTGCTTTCATATAATCTTCTATTTGCAGCAATAACCATGAATCATGGGTCCAAAATGCAGCAGGATTAGCTCTGGGTATAAATATCTCTTTGAATTCTTCGGGTATCTCAAAAGTGGAAAGTTTGGTACTATCCTTTAAGTACGCGAAATAATCAAATTCACTTCTTGAATAAACATCAAAGAAATCCTTACCCAGCTTTATTAAACGGGAATAATCAACTTCATTTTCCAAGTCTACTGGTTTATATTGATCTATGATGCTTATCATAGTTTCTCCATAACCGTAATACTTGTATTACCGTTTATTTTAGGAAAGGAAATTTTAACTTCTGTTCCTTTGTTTTTTTCGCTGTTAATATCAAATTTGCCCCCAAGCAGCCTGGTTAATTTGTAAGCAACCGTAAGACCTAAACCAACTCCTTCGTAAGGTCTTGTATATCCTTCCACTTCCTGTGCAAAAGGTGTTAACAATCGGTCTGTTTGAGACTTATCGAATCCTATTCCCGAATCAGTAATTGATATAACTACATTATCACCTTCCAATTTTGAAGAGAGAGTAACAAAACCTTTATGCGTGTACTTAATTGAATTATCAATCAGAACATCAATAATCCTTTCCAGTTTTACCCAATCAACTTCTATGAATGTTTCAGAGCAACAGTACTCAATCTTAAATTCCAGATTTTTATTTTGAGCTTCCTGAAAACGTTTGTTATATATTTTATTTAATACCTGATTACAATTTAATTCCACTTTTTCAATTTCTATTTCACCTGCTTCTATTTGAGAGACTTCCACAAGATTTGTAAATAAATTAAGGGCTCTGCCCATTACCTCTTTCATTGAAGAGATTAATTCCCTAATTGCTTGATAATCATTATTAGCAATACAATCATCAATTATTTCGGAGTAACCGATTATACCATTGTATGGAGTTCTAATCTCATGAGATATGTTAGCAAGAAAATCAGATTTCATTTTGTTCAGCTGCAACTCTTTCTGGTAATTTTTCTCTAACTGCACACGGTACCTGTTCTCTTCAGTAACATCTTTCATTGTAACAATGTAGATAACGCTCCCCAGGTCATTCGAAACAGTAAACGTAATTTTACATTTGTAAATCCTTTCATCGTTATGTATGTAGCTAAATTCAACCACAGCTTTGTCGTTTAATTTAATTTCAACAAGGGATTTACAAATAATATCATTTAACAACTTGGGCAGGAAATTTTGAATCGGCAATAAGTGTAATTCCTGTTTATCAAGTTGAAATAGTTTATAGAAATTATCATTTGCGTTTTCAAATAATAATTTTGCACCAGAAGGTTTAAGAATTAAAAGCAAATCTGAAATATTTTCAATAATTAGTTTATGACGCCATTCCGAATTTTCAATAACTTTTGATTGATTAATGTGTTCTGTTAGATTGGAAGCACTAAGTATGAGAAACACATCCAAACCATCATCTAGATTGAAAGGATTAATAGCAAATTCCCAGTATTCAATATTGTTGTTTTTATTAATAGGTATCAGCTTTTTCCAGGGATGATTATTTTCAACCGCGGTTTTAAATTCTTCGAACTGATCGAATTGAAGAAATTCATAAAAGAGATCTAATACCGTTAAGTTGTATAGTGTATCAAATTCCTTAGAAAATATTTCTTCGAATGATCGGGTTACATATACAATTTTTTTCTCTACATTTGTTATAAGAATAGGTACTCTACCATGATCCAGTGCGTTATGAAGCGCATTTATCTTTCTTTCAACCGCTCTCCTGTTTTCTAAAGACTCTATTGATACAAACAATAATTCGCTTGATTCAATTAAGATCCTTTCCAGAATAACCTGGTGAAGTAAGTTCTCTGGTTTTCCGGGAAGAGTAAAGCTGATTTCTGAGGCGAGATTTAAATATTTTTTTTCAACAAATCCTTTTATTAAATAGAAAAGCTCCGAATTGGGATTAAGTCTGTGTAAACTATCATTTATATTAAGAAAAAAATACCTTGTAAAAGTATCATTACAAAAGACAATGTCCAGGTTAGGATTAATAATTACAATTGCCCTGTTCGTGGGCAGTTCCTTGTAATTACTGAAAACAATTGATGTGTTAGCAACATTATTGCTATAATCAGCCCAATTACGCATCTAGTTCTCTATTCAATGTGAATACTTTTTATGATTACACCCTCGTCATCCAAAGTATTTCGATTCATTGATTTAAATGAAATATATTTTTCCAGAAATTTTATAAAACAGTTATTTATTAAATTAAATTCGTTGGTTATTTCCTTTCTTAAATCGAACAACAGAGTTTCTATAATATTGGAATTGTCGATTGTGGTTGCTTTCTTAAACCTGGGGGATTCAAACTGATAGAAAAATCTTTTTAATACATTGAATTTTATGTCACTCGAAATATCATCTGTTAGAGATTTTACAGGCGCTGATAGAAACAACGTTACAATTATATCGGAAGCAAACCTGTCTACTTTTTTTACTACCTTATAATCAATTTTTGGATGTTGATTAAGTTCAAAGACAAAAATGGAAGCTTCAAAATCAATTTCATCCAATTCAAATTGAATCTGAATTTTTTCCGAATCCCTGTTCAGTTTTTTTATTTTCCAGCCAAGACTGGCAAGAAGTGATGTAGCCGGGGAAATATACAAAGTATCGCTTGCGGAATTCATAGACATTTGATATCCGCTAACCTTCTTGTAGTACTTTGGATTACCCGTAGCTTTTTTGTAATCCGAACCGGGATTAATATTTAGGACTTTTTTTAACATTACTTCTCCTCTCTCTATTATCGAAAGAAAAGAGAAGTTTTTTACCCTATTCGGTTTTTAACATACGATTATTATCGATGTAGTCTACTAATTGAGGATTCTGTAGGTGAATTAATTCCTGAACAAATTTGCTAATTCTTTCGGTAGATTCTTTAATTATCCTTAAATCATCGTTTATTCTAGCAGCTTCAGCAGGACTAAGGTCATTTTCAATTCCTTTTATTGAAAGTGAAAGACTACTAAGGGGATTATTAATTTTATGCCCGATAGTGCATGCCATTTCAATAACGGCTTTATTATGCTCAATACTTCGCAACTCACTTTGAAGATTAAAAATTCTGACTCCGGATCTTATACGAGCTAACAGTTCCTGGTTTTCGATCGGTTTAACAAGAAAGTCGTCGGCTCCAATATCTAAACCCATAACTCTATCTTTTAGAGAAGATCTTGCGGTCAAAATAATATAGAAAATAGATTTATAACGTTCATCACTTTTAAGAATGTTACAAAGAGCAATACCGTCAAGAACAGGCATAGTCCAATCTGCTAATATAACTTTCGGCTCAAATTTTTTTAGAACTTCGAGAGCTTCTTCGCCATTAACAGCCATTTCAACCTGATAATTATTTCTGGTTAATAATTTTTCCAGAATAAAACGGGTATCTTTTTCATCCTCAACAACAAGGACTTTATCTTTTAATTCATCCATAGCAGGTTATCTACCTTTTCTATTAGTTTGTCGAAATTAACAATCGGTTTTAGCATATAATCATCTGCAAAACCATCCTTAAGTAAATCATCAGCAAAATAATTTGTTGAGTATGCCGTTATTACCAGGATTGGTATTCTAAATTTATAAAAATTTTGTTTAATATACCGTGCAAGTTCTACACCATCAATTGCCCTGGAATTAAGGAACGTGTTTTTCAGGTTAAGGTCAACAATTAATAGATTTATTGAGCCGCTTGTAACATAGTTAATAATTTCTTCCCCATTTTCTGTAATAATACAATTATATCCAAGGCGTTTAAAAAGGACATTGTAAAACTCCTGTAGCATCGGGTCATCTTCAACAATCAATATTTTTCTTTCATCACTCATTTAGAGGTATATTTAACTGTAATACTGATTCTTCTATTTAAAAAACTGAAAGGATCATTCACATCTCTTAAACGGGTATCGGCAAATCCCCTTACCTCATCAATTTGTTTTTCCGAAACTCCGCCGGAAACTAATGCGCGTTTAGCAGAATTAGCCCGGTCTGTGCTCAATTCAAAATTCGAATAACCGCTTCCATCGTTTTGATACTGTCTTGCGTCTGTATGACCTTCAACAATAATTTTATTTGGAAGTTTAGAAAGTTCTTTGCCTACAGTTTGGATCAATTTTCTTGCATCAGATTTCAATTCCGAAGTACCAACTTCAAAGAAGACGTCCTTTTCAGAATCAATAAGTTCAATTCGAAGACCCTCTTTTATAATTTCTACTCTTACCTGGTCAGAGATATTCATTAATTCAGTATCTTTTCCAATATCCTCTTTAAGTTTTTCTCCCATTTTTTCCAGTTCAAATTTTTCAGCTTCCTGTCTTTTAATTTCTTCTTCGATATTAAGATCGATTAATTGAGAGTTTTTTCCATTCAAAATACTTTGACCTTGAGAAGAAAATCCGACCGGATCTTTAAAGTATCCGGCAACAGCTTCTTTTACTTCATCATTTTGACCGAGTACCCACAAAACAATAAATAGAGCCATCATAGCTGTAACAAAATCTGCATAAGCAACTTTCCATGCGCCTCCGTGGTGACCGCCATGTACTTTTTTAATTTTTTTTACTATCGGTGCCTGATCTAGCTGAACGTTACCAAGGGAATTGTTATTTGACTGCTGATCAGCCATTTATTTCTTCCCTCTAAGTGATGTTTCAAGTTCCTGAAATGTGGGTCGTTCATCGGAGAAAATAACACGACGTGCCATTTCTGCTGCAACAAGCGGCGGATTACCTTTTGCAAAACCAATGATAAACGCTTTTATAATTTGAAGGTCCTGAACTTTTTCTTCAACTATATGATGTAAATTGCTGGCCATCGGATTAACAAATCCATAACTTAAAAGAACACCTAAAAACGTTCCTACTAAAGCGGCAGCAACGTGATGCCCGACTGCTTCGGCACCTTGATTAATTGAACCCATTGTAACAATAATACCAAGAACCGCAGCAACAATTCCCAGTCCGGGCAATGCGTCGCCAACTTTTCCAATAGTTTCAGAAACAGGTCTGTTTTCGGCAACAAATGTTTCTATTTCGGTATCCATTAAATTTTCCATATCATGCGGTGGAACAGAGCCGGCGAGCATTACTTTCATAGTATCACAGAAAAAATTCTTTTTAAGTTCATCATGAATTAACATTTTACTCTTGTTTAGAATATCGCTTTCCTCGGGCTTTTCAATATGCTTTTCTATTGTTAAAAGACCTTCGCGCTGAGCAGTAAGAAAAAGTGTATTTATTGCTTTAAGCATTTCTATGTAATCTTCTTTTGTATTCTTGTGGCTTTTGAATACCTGTGTAATTTGAGAAACTATTTTTTTAATTAAAGAAGCCGGCGATGAAATAAGCAGACTGCCAATAGCGGCGCCACCAATTGTAATGAACTCGGAAATCTGGATTAATAGAACCAGATTACCACCAGCCATAGTAAATCCCACTACAACCGCAACTACAACAACTACAACCCCAATAATTGCAAACATCTTTTACCTATTTGGAATTAAGAATTTCCAGGACTTCAAATTCATTATTTAGTAGTTCACATTGATTTTCGACTTCTTTCCAATCAATATCAATCCTTGTCAGTTTTTCTTCAATCTCTTTACATAGATCTGAGATTTTACCAAATCCTATCATTCCACTTGAACCTTTTAATTCGTGAACGATAGTAAGCAGCAGATCGACATTGTGGAAAATCAATGCTTCTTTTATAGTTCCTCTTTTTTGAGGTAAAGAATTGAAAAAATATTTTTTCAATTGATTGGTAATTTCTTCCTTTTCAACATCAGTAAGGAACCGCGCCCTCTTTGCATTGTGAAGAAAATCTTTACCTAATACTTCGTTTATCGATTTAATTAATACATCCTTACTCAATGGTTTGGATAAAACTCTTCCAGCACCCGATTGCATTGCGGCAATAACATTGTTTTTATCTGTATGCCCGCTAATAACAATAACCGGAATATTTTTCAATCCGTCCAGAATCCTAATTACTTTCAGCATTCTCAATCCGTCCAGATTCGGCATCATCAAATCCAGAAAGATCAATTTGGGTTTATGCTCAATCGCTTTTTGAATTCCTTCAAGCCCGTCATTACAAGTAATTACTTCCAGTTCATATTCACTTAAGAAATTCCGTAAAGAAGTTCTGATAATATCGGAATCGTCTATTACTAAAATTGTAATCTTTTCATTAAAGTAATCGGACATTACTGAACCTTCTTAATTTTATATTTAGACAAATCAATATTAGAATCAGAAATTGATTGCGAAGCTTTTATGGTATTTTGTTTTACTTTATCATAGACTTCACCCCGAAAAATCTGAACGCTTGACGGAGCATCAATTCCAATTTTTATTTGATTATCGGAAATCGACAGGATTTTTATAGTAATATCGGTACCGATTCTTACTTCTTCTTCAATTTTTCTAGTTAATATTAGCATATTTCTACTCTGCAAATAAATTATAGTAAAGGGAGTAATTATCTTTGTCAAAAATGGTTTGGTAAGCAGATTTATTATTCTGGTCAATAAAAACCGGCGCTCTCATGTTAATTGTTATTTTTAGGGGATCGGAATTTAGAGTTACAATTCCGAAAGCTTCATGATTTTCAACCTGAGGATAATCTTCGTCGATAACTCTAAGACCAAACAGTGCAAAAGCAATTTCGGGTTTATCAATAGAATTAAGCCAGTAGAAAATGCTCTCCTCCGGTTTAATTAAAACAAATTCTTTCAAGTCTTCAAATCCGAATAGACCTTCTTTGAATCTTATTACGAGATCTTCGGGGAATTCAATTTCGCCGAACTTTTGTGTGTGGATTTTCATATTACTCACTTTTTTAATATTACAATATCTACTCTTCTATTTAGCGCCCTCATCTGAGGAGTATCGTTAGATGCAATCGGTCTGTATTCAGCATAACCGACTACGGAAACTTTATCAGCCGAAATACCTTCTTCTTGAATTAAAAAATACCCTGTACTTAGAGCTCTATCAACAGACAGATGCCAGTTGGAAGGATACTGCGGTGTATTAATAGGAACATTATCAGTATGCCCTTCTATTCGTATATCGTTGGGTAAAGTTTTTATCACTTCTGCTAATCTGCTAAGAACAGTTTTAGATGCTTCATTTAATGTAGCTCTGCCGGGAGGAAAAAGAACATCATCTAAAATATGAATTGTAACACCGCGTTCATTCTGCTCTAAGCGGATTGAATTACCATAATTATATTGTTCTACAAGACGATACAAATCCTCTGCAAGTTTATCGCTTGGTTTTGGAATTATATTATTGGAAGAGCTTATTGTATTACCGGCAGATTCACTTCCAAAAATACTTCCAAGCGCATTAACAACACCTTTATATTTATTTACATCGATGTTAGACATAGCATATAAAATAATAAAGAGCCCCAGCAAAAGGGTTATTAAATCGGCATAGGTAATTAAGTACCTATCCTTGTCGTTATCCTCGTTAAATTGAGTTTCTTCGGAATCTACGGGTTTAGTTTTCTTAACTGAACCTTTTGCGGAAGCATTCCTAACAATCGGGCTTTCATTACCGATGGAATCTCGCCGCTCTGAAGTGTTAGAACTCCCTCCAAAGAAATCTCCATTAGATTCTTTTCCTCTAAATGACATTTTTTTAACCTATCTCCAATAGGTAACCAGATTATATTAGCGATGAAAACTCCCCACAGTGTTGCAATAAATGCAGTAGCAATATTTTTAATTAACGAATTCGGATCGGCTCCAGCATTTGCTAAGGTCATTATTAAACCCATAACAGTTCCTATAATTCCCATTGTAGGAGCGTAACCGCCCATTTTTGTAAAAATGAAAATGTTTGAGTAGTGGCGTTCCTGCATAGCTTTCATTTCCATTTGAGCAAGATTGTAAATAGAATCGGGGTCGGTTCCATCCATTACATACTTAACCATTTTTTTGGGGAAATAATGACCGAACTTATTAAGATCTTTTTCAATTGATAACAAACCTTCATTCCTGGATTTAATTGCAAGTTCAATAAAAACATCAACAATCCTGGACATATCGAACTGCCTTGGGAAATAAGCCATTCTTATCAACATAAAAAGATCTTTGAATTTATCCAATCCGAAACCAATTATTATAGCAGCAAAAGTTCCGCCAAAAACAATTATAAGCGACGACATAATGAAAAGAGCTTTAACCGAACCTCCTTCTAAAAAGAAAGCTCCGAAAATTGAGAAAACTCCTAATGCAAGACCTACCAATGTTCCCGACTTACGAATCATAGATAATCTAAAAGTGATTTTGGTAAAATAGTTGCAGCTAATTTATAAGATAGTTGCAAAACGTAATCCTGATATTGCAAATCGACAATAAGTTTTGCCGGATCAATATCTTGCTTTTTCGATAACAATTCCTGGGTGTTTAAGAGTTGTTTTTCTAACAATGAACTGATGTCATCCAATCGATTTAATTTTTCGCCGTTAATAGACTGAAGATTAACTATCGAATTGTAAGCATTGTTTAATCTTTGTTTAAGAGTGTCATCCGGAACTGAATTTGTTTCAAGCGAATCGAGAATATCATTTAATGTATTTATGAGATCCGTTTCTTCAATTTTATTACCTGTTACATTAATAGTGTCTTTAATATTCTGTGTGATCTGAACCTTTATTTCACCGGTAACATTTGTAGAATTTCTAACAGCTCTTCCGTTTGCATCAATTGACCAGGGAGTATTGCTAAAATCTGTTCCGCCGAAGAGGTACATATCATTTCTTTTCTCATTCAAGCTATCTACAATTGCCCGTAGTGATAATTTAATCGACTGTGTTACTGCAGAAAGGTTTGCATTGTTCAAAGCATTATCGGCGTTCATAATCTGGCTTATGATTTTTTGAGTTTCATCGGCAATATTTTCTATTGAATCCGTTGTAATAATCAAATAATCTTTTGCATAAGTAATGTTTTTCTGGAATGTTTCGATCTTACGAATTGTAGCATCCAGTTTAATTGCTTCGAGGGAATCGCCAACATTATCAGAAAGTCTTTCCAGCTTGGTATTGTTGGTAATCTGACTCTGTATTTTCAGCTTTTTCTCATTGATCTTATTCTGATTGTAGAGATAGCGTTCCGATAATAAATTTTCTGTAATTCTCATAATTACACCAGTTGAATAATTGTTTCCATCATGTCGTTTACAACTTTAATTAACTTTGCTGCTGCTTCATACGATCTCTGATATTTTATAACATTTGTCATTTCTTCATCAATTGAGACACCTGAATAAGATGACTTCTGATTTTTAAGCTGCTGAATAACCAGACTGTTCGATTCAATTTTGTTATCGCTAACAACTTTGTCTACTCCAAAAGTATTCAAGAAACCTGTATAACTTTCTAGTATAGACTGATCACCAAGGTCTGCAAGTTTCAAATCACTAAGAGATGCAATAAGATTGGCAATAGAACCGTTGCCATCGTTATTGGCTGAACTTGATACAGCAATATTCTTGGGGTTATTAAGAATGTTTTCGTTAATCTTTATTTGTCCGTTCACAAATGCATTTACAACATTTCCATTAATATCAAGGCTACCAAAGAACGGTACTCCAGTGGAAGAAGAACCGTTCTGAACCAATGTAAAACCCAGCATATGAAATTCATTAACTTTATTAATAAATACATTGGCAACATTTTCTAAACTTTTCCGGTATTCCGGAATTCTATTAGAATAAAGATCTGTTGAAGTAAATAATTCTCCGCTGTTAAGGAGTGCAATAGCATTTTTATCATTCTTAGAAACAATTCTAATTCTATTATTAACAAACGAGACTTCAAATTCAGTATATCCATTCTGGTCGGCTCCCTGAACACCGCCAACATTAATTATAGCAGCACCAAATTCATTATAATTAACAGTAATATTAGCAAGTTGGCTAAGCTTATCAATTAATGCATCCCGTTTATCTTGAAGTTCGCTTGCTTTAATTCCTCTTGCTTCGGACTCATAAATTCTGTGGTTCATTTCCGAGATTTCTTTAAGATACTCATTCATCTGATTGGTTTTGGCAACCGCTTCTTTTTGCA
>JAGVBL010000030.1 GCA_020059785.1 Ignavibacteriales bacterium
AATTTCTGCTTGATATGACTCTAGTTGATCCTTTGTTAGTTTTTCAAATGATGAATAATCAGCATCTTCACCACGTCCGCGTGGTAAAGGACAAATATATTTTAGAACTGGTTCCTGTAAGGAAGATATTAATTTTTCTGCATCTTCCCGTATTTTTTGATTGAATGAGGAATAAAGAATTTTACAAAACTGTAAAGCGGTATTAAACTTACCTACCCCATCGGGGCCAGAAAAAACAAAGGCGTGTGGGACACGCCTGTTTAGAAAAAAAATATTTAATATTTCCTTTACTTTTTCTTGTTCGGAAATTAATTCCCAATAATTCATTTAATTATTCCATCACTACGACTTAAACTCTTCATCATCATTATAGAAGAAGTCTTCGTCACTGGGGTAATCCGGCCATATGTCTTCAATGGATTCATACGGCTCGTCAGAATCTTCAAGCTCCTGTAAATTTTCAACTACTTCGAGAGGAGCGCCAATTCTTTCTGCATAATCTATTAATTCTTCTTTTGTTGCCGGCCAAGGAGCGTCATCCAAATAAGAAGCTAATTCGACGGTCCAGATCATATTTAATTCTCCTGAATGATTTTATTTTTTGACTATTTCAAAAAGTTCTACATCGTCATAAATAAAATTGCGCGGATTAAGCGGAATTCCATTATGTCTAACTTCGTAATGAAGATGGGGCCCTGATGTTAAGGTACCAGAATTTCCAGTAAGAGCAATCAATGCTCCTCTTTCAATCACCTGACCTTGTTTTACACTTATTTGACTTAAGTGACCGTAAATTGTTTTGTAACCATAACCATGATTAATTTCTAATGTAAGACCTAATCCCCCTCTTCTACCAACAAATTCAACGGTTCCCCCACCAGGTGCATATACTTTTGTCCCGATATCATTAATTATATCAATTCCATTATGCATTCTTCTGATTTTTAAGATTGGATGATACCTCATTCCGAAATCATCCATGATCGATCCCTCAGCCGGTTTAATAGCAGGTATTGTTGCATAGAGTTTTTCATTTTCTTTTAATGTAGTCTCAATCTCTTCGTAATTATTAGATTCCAATTTAACACGAGTAGAAACACGATTAATATAAGATTCCATTTCTTCTACAAAACTGAACATGCTACCTGGCGAGGCTGATTCCAACGGTTTAAAAAGTGAACCACCAGTTCCATATAATTCATTTTCTCTATCAACCGGTTCTAAATTTACTGCTAATCTTAAGTCTTTATCTTTTTCTGTTAATGATGAGATTCTTTGATCAAGGGATTTATATTGCTCTAGAAGTGCATTAAATTTTTCTTTTAGCTGAGCATTAGTACGTTTAAGAGTTTTAACTTGAGAATCTGGATTAATAAATCCATCAAAGACGAGATAGGTACCAAAAAGGAAAAAAGATATTAGAACGGAGAAAAATAGGACTAGAAATACAAATTTCTTGTAGAAATTTCGTATTTCAACAAATTTCAGCTTAGATTTTGAAAAGTAGTAAAATTTTTTCATAGCGTTTTGAGGTTGCGAAGATAATAAATCATTATAATGGTGTCAAGAATCAACAAAATATTATTTTATTCAAAATCATGCTCAAAATATTCCACTGAACGGTCCATTTTACTGGATTTTGAGTTAATTCTATCAGTAATTCTCTTTTGTAATACTTTGGCAGCGTCGTATCCGTAATGTTTTAAAAGATAGTTCAATGCAATAACTTCGGAAACAACGGTAATATTCTTACCGGGTAAAATTGGCAATTTGATATATGGAATATCTACATCCAACAATGTAAATATAGAATCATCAAGTCCTGTCCTTGTATAATCGGATTTTTCATTCCATACTTCGAGTTCTATAATAACTTCCAGACGTTTCTGAAACCTAATAGCACGGACGCCGAACATACTTTTTATATCAATTATCCCGATACCTCTTAACTCCATAAAATGTTTGACGAGCTCGGTACCGGATCCCATCAAAATGCCTTCCCCTTTTTTAGTTAAAATTACAACATCGTCTGCAACAAGCCGGTGACCCCTTTCAACTAAATCGAGTGCAACTTCGCTTTTTCCAATACCGGATTTGCCGACAAACATCATACCTACTCCATAAACATCAACAAATGACCCATGGATAGATAATCTTGGCGCAAACTGGTCATCTAAAAAATCGCTAATGAGATTGAATATTTTTGTAGTTGAATAACCGGAAGCAAAAATAGGTATGTTATAACTATTAGCAAGTTCAATCATCTCGTTGAATGGCTTATTATCGTTAGTAATAATAAGGCACGGAATATCATACTTAAAAATATTTTCAAGAGATTTGGTCCGATCTTTCACACTCAAATTTTTAAGATACCTCATTTCAGTATTACCAAAAACCTGAACCCGGTTAAAAGAAAACAATTCAAGAAAACCGGCAAGCGGCAATCCGGGTCTGTGCAGATTTTGATCTTTTATTAATCGATTAAACCCGACCTGATCGTTCAATAATTTTATTTTAAAACGGTCCTTAATATTATTGTAGAAGAATTCAACAGTAATAGATTCTTTTCTATTTATATTCTTCTCGCTAACCTTCATAATTTTTTCCTGGTAATCCGTTTTGTTTTAATTTTTTTTAGCTGTCTAATTACTTTTTCAATTGAAGCATCAACCGATTTTTCAAATTCACTGCTATCGCTCGATACAGAAATAACTTTACCGGGAATTTTAACGGTTAGTTCAGCAGTTTTAATTGAATCTGTTAAATGTGTAAAACTGAGTACTACATTTACATCGATAACCGAATCATAAAAACGTTCAAGTTTTTTGATTTCTTCTTTGATGTAATCTTTTAAGGAATCCTTTGCTTTAAATTTGCGTGAAGTTATTTGAATGTTCATAACGACTCCTTTATGATTTGGGATGTGCTTTTTTATATGATTTTTTTAGGCGTTCTATACTTACATGCGTATAAATTTGAGTAGTAGATAAATTTTCGTGTCCAAGTATTTCTTTTACAGCCATTATATCGGCCTCATTATCCAGCATGTGTGTAGCTGCGCTGTGTCTTAAAACGTGAGGACTTTTTTTATCCATATCGGTTACTTTACCAAGGAATTTATTAACAATACCATAAACAGTAAAACGATCGATTCTTTGTGAATTAGTTTTCAGAAATAATGGTGTTGTATTTGGTGGATTATTAACCGAGTTGTAATATTCTTTTAATATTACAGCCGATTTTTCTCCAAGCGGAACAATTCTAGTTTTTGAACCTTTTCCAAAAACACGGACAATCATTTTATTGAAGTCGATATCTCCCATATTTAGATTACAAAGTTCTGATACACGCAATGCGCATCCGTATAATAGTTCGAAAATAGCTTTATCCCTAAATTTGTCAACATTTTGAATATCTTCATCTATCAATCTATAAATTTCTAAAAAAGAATCAAGATTAATTACACCGGGAAGTTTTCTTCTTACTTTAGGATTAGGAATTTTTCTTAAAGGTGTTTTATCAATTATCTCATTTCTTAATGCAAAATTGAACAAATGTCTTAGTGCCGATAATTTTCTGGAAACTGAATTTTTAGATATTTTTTTTTCATTAAGAAATATTGTATACCGTCTGATATGCTTGTCTGTAATGGACCCGATTGATTCCAGATTGAAGTTAAAACAAAATTCTGCAAATTCCTTTAAGTCTCTTGAATATGCTTCAATAGTATTTTCGGAAGCTCTGCTTACGCCGGACAATTCCGAAAGCATTAAACTAATAACGTCTTCTAAAGATTTTGTTTTATTTATCAATTTATTTCGAAGCAATTTTTAATACTCTTCTTCATCAGTAACCGGTTCTTCATCGGGTTTAGGAAGTTTCCATGCCGCATAATCGCACTCTGGATAACGATCGCAACCGAAGAATATTTTTCCCTTTTTAGTTCTTCTGGGAACAATATCACCTTCTGAACATTTTGGGCATTTAATTCCTGTGGCAATTGTTTTGGTAAAATCGCAATCAGGGTATTTTTCGCAACCGATAAATCTTCCCAGCTTCCCTTCTCTAAATACTGTTCGGGAATTACATTTAGGGCATGTATCACCTGTAAATTCGGGTTCATTTGTTCCGTTGCTAATTTCCTTTAATGATTTAATATTACTGCAAGCCGGGTAATTTGTGCAAGCTAAAAATTTACCATAGCGCCCAATTTTAATATCCATATCCGAACCGCACTTATCGCATTTTATTTTTTCAAGATTGGCTTCAACATGGCTAAGTGCTTTTGCAAAAGGGATATAAAAATCATTTAGCACCTGAAGATATTCAATTTCGCCATCGGCTATAAGATCAAGTTCCCCTTCCATTTTTGCAGTAAAATTTACATTAAAAATATCCGGGAAATTCTTTACCAGAATCGAACTTACTTTTTTACCAAGATTAGTTGGAATTAATTTACGATCAATTTGTTCAACATATTTACGATCGATAATAGTACCGACAATCATCGCATAAGTGCTTGGTCTTCCTATTCCGTTCGATTCCAATTCTTTTATTAAAGAGCTTTCTGTATAACGCGGAGGCGGTTTTGTAAAATGCTGATTAGGTGTAATTTCTTCAAGCATTAATTTCTGATTTACTTCTAATCCAGCCGGTATTTTAAGTCCATTACCGTTTTCATCAGTTGAATCCTCTGTATCTTCATCATAGATTTTCATGAAGCCGTCGAATATTACTGCAGTCCCGCTTGCACGGAAAAGATATTTATCGGCTTTGATACTAACAGTAGTGGTTTCGAGTTTAGCCGGTTCCATTTGGGATGCAATAAATCTTTTCCAGATTAAATCGTATAGCTTGAATTGCGACTCATCTAAAAACGGTTTAACAAATTCCGGAGTGTACTTTAATGATGTAGGACGGATTGCTTCGTGAGCGTCTTGAACATTTTTTTTGTTTTTCTGATCGAATGAACGCGGTTTTTCGGGTAAATAATTCGTTCCAAAAGTTTCGTTGATAAAATTACGTGCATCATTTACAATTTCATCACTAATTCTGGTAGAATCAGTTCGCATATAGGTAATTAAACCTGTAACACCTTCGTCTCCTAAATCAATGCCTTCATAAAGATTTTGAGCAACCATCATAGTTCTTCTTGCTCTGTATCTTAACTTACGCGATGCTTCTGCCTGAAGTGAACTTGTTATAAACGGTGGAAATGGATTACGTCTTAATTCCTTTTTACTTAAGTCGGAAATTGAATACGAATTTATTTCTTTAATTTTATTTAGAATTTCATTAGCCAGTTGTCCAGTTGTGATAGCAAAATTTTCTATAAGGAATTGCTCCATTTCATCTTTAGTCATTTGAGGTTTTGGAGGGATCTTAATTTGCTTTCCATCCACTTCAAACAATTTTGCTTTTATTTCTTCATTCTTTTCTGTTTTGAATACAGCTAAAATAGACCAGTGTTCTGTCGGGATAAACCGATCAATCTCCTCTTCGCGTTCGCAAATTAACCTAAGAGCAACGGATTGAACTCTTCCGGCAGATAAAGAACTTCCATACTGATCTAAAACAGCACGCCAGAGAAAAGGACTTACTTTATAACCAATAATTCTATCCATAATTCGTCTTGCACGTTGAGATATTACAAGGTGCTCATCAATCTTGATAGGATTTTTAAGAGCATTATTAACGGCGTTTTTTGTTATCTCATTAAACAGAACACGCTCAATTTTATCTTTATGCTTGATATCAAGAATATCAACCACATCCTGTGCAATTGCTTCACCTTCGCGGTCAGGGTCGGTTGCTATAAATATTTTTTTCGATTTATTTGCAAGACTTTTGATTTTTTTAACTATATCGCTCTTACCGCGGATAGTAACCAAACTTGGTTTGAATTCATTTTCAATATCAATACCTAATTTAGTTTTAGGAAGATTTTTAATATGTCCTACAGTTGCCTCAACAATATATTTGCTGCCGACGTACTTATTAATTGTTTTAGCTTTGGAGGGTGACTCCACGAGAATAAGGTCTTTGCTCATTAATTCACCATTAGTTGACGGAATCGGAAGAATATAAGTGTAATCTACTTCCAGGAGGTATATCGGAATCCAAATCGATAAGAGATGCCAGTATCATCCAGTTAATTTCTTTACGTGTTAATTTATTTTCCGGAAAATAA
>JAGVBL010000076.1 GCA_020059785.1 Ignavibacteriales bacterium
TAACCGGTTAATAAATTGACAGGATAATTTCAAAATGAAAAGAGAATTTAACGTAATAATTGAAAAAGATAGTAATGGAAAATATATTGCTTCAGTTCCAACATTGAAAGGATGTCATACCCAAGCTGACTCTCTTGATATTTTAATGGAAAGGATCAAAGAAGCAATTGAATTATGTCTTGAGGTCCAAGGCGAAGAACCAACTACATTTGATTTCGTCGGTATGCAAAAGGTTACAGTTAATTATGTCAAAGCTTCCTAGCATAAGTGGTAAAAATTTAATTTCACTGCTAGTCAAAAACGGCTTCTCAGTATTACGCACAAAGGGAAGTCATTGTTTTATTAAGCACGAGGATTGTAGAAGCACAGTAATTCCAATACATTCGAATGAAGATTTAGGACCTGGAATTTTATCTAAGATTTTAAGGGATTTAGACTTAAAAAAGATGATTTGCGTAATTTTATTGAAGGTATCTAAAGAATATCTATTTCATAAATTCATTTACACTAACCTACTAAGTTGATATTCTCCTTTCACACCATCTATATAATTTTAGGATAGTAGTTCAGAACTATTTACTTATTTTTGCGTTAATAAGATTATATCAACATAAGGATCAGATGAAATCTGGGAATAAAATATCTGTAATAACACTCGGTTGTTCAAAAAACACAGTAGATTCAGAAAGATTAATGAATCAACTGAAACTGAATAAATTTGATCTCACAGAAAATCCCGAAGAAGCCGATTCGGTTGTAATAAACACATGCGGATTTATTGACGCTGCAAAAGAAGAATCTGTAAATACGATTCTATCGGCTGTTGAATTAAAGAAAAAAGGTAAGCTTAAAAAAATTGTTGTTGCCGGATGTCTTTCGGAGCGTTATATGGACGATCTGCGTAAAGAAATTCCGGAAGTTGATTCTTTCTTTGGAACAGAAGCTTACGAAGGTATTGTAAATGACTTTGGCGGAGATCTTAAATATGAATTGCTCGGCGAAAGATTTCTGACTACTCCAAAACATTTTGCTTATTTAAAAATTTCAGAAGGCTGCGATAACCCGTGCTCTTTCTGTGCTATTCCTTTAATGAGAGGTCTTCATAAATCCAAACCGATGGATGATCTTTTGCAAGAAGTAAAATTTCTTGCTGCTAAGGGAGTTAAAGAAATAAACATTATAGGACAGGATACAACTGACTATGGCAAAGAGAGCGGTAATAGAAATATTGCAGAACTCCTGAATAAAATTTCATTAGTTGATGGAATTGAATGGATTAGATTATTATATGCATATCCGTCGCATTTTCCGGATGATTTAATAAATGAGATAGCTGAAAATCCAAAGATTTGTAAATACATAGACATCCCGCTTCAGCATATTTCCGATAACGTTCTTAAATCGATGCGCCGGGGAATTACCAGGAGAAGAACCATAGAACTACTTTATAAATTACGAGAAAGAATTCCGGATATTACATTGCGAACAACATTTATTGTCGGCTATCCTAATGAAGGCGAAAAGGAATTTGAGGAGCTTTGCGAGTTTGTCAAGGATATTAAGTTCGACCGCATCGGAGTATTCAATTATTCGGTTGAAGAAAATACACCTATTTATATTCTTGGCGATCCCGTTCCACCCGAGGTTAAAGAAGAGAGAAAAGCAATACTTATGAATCTTCAAAAGGAAATATCACAAAGTAAGAACGAAAAACTTATCGGCAGAAAAATGAAAGTAATTATTGACAATGTTGAAGGAGATTTTTACATAGGAAGAACTGAAAAGGATGCGCCCGAAGTTGACGGAGAAGTCCTGATTAAAGTGAATAATAACAAATTGAAAATAGGAAACTTTTATGACGTTGAAATTAATGACTGCAATGAGTATGATTTGTTCGGGAAAATTGCTAATTCTAAACAAAGTTTAATTTAATATAGAGATCATTTACAATACGATACGCATTTGTAAATGCTAAAGGAGTAAATAACATGAAAAGGATCTGGTTAATACTACTGGCATTTGTTGTAGCAGTGAATGCACAGGTTGAATATTCGGCGGAAACTAATCTGGCAATTAATGCACCTATGTTTTATATCGATTTCGCAAATTATAAAAGTGATTCGCCTGATAAAGCACGTTTAGATGCTTTCGTTCAAATTCCACACTCCTCAATTCAGTTCATCAAAAAAGATAATTCTTTTATTGGCGGATATAATGTAACACTAACATTTTACGACCAGAATAAAAAAAATATTCTGTTTGAACGAAGCTGGCGGGAGAAAATAACTTTAGACGATTTTACTCAAACAATATCAAGAAACAATTACAATTTTTCATACAGGTCATTCGATTTGAATCCCGGTAATTATGTTATCCGGTGTATTCTAGAAGATTCCGATTCCAGAAGAGCCGGCACACGGGAATATAAAGCTGTATTGAAAAAACTTGCTGATACGCTTGGTGTTAGTGATATTCTTTTAATAACTGAAATAATAAAAGATCCTTCGGGCGATAAAGTAGTTCCTAATATTTCCAAAATAGTTTCTAATAAAACTAATTCACTGCCATTCTCCTTCGAAATTTATTCGAACAGGGATCAACAGGTTATTCTCGAATATCAAATTGAAAATCCGAAAAGCAAAGTAACAACAAAATACATGGACCCTGTATATGTAAAAGCCGGGACAAATTCTATTTACCATACAATAGAAAATGTAAATTTCAAACTGGGAGATTTTATAATAAGAATCATACTAAAAGATAAAGACTGGAAAGAGATTGCAACTTCAGAAAAATTATTTGTCTCAAAGATTTATGGATTTCCGAATTCAATAGTTGATCTTGATAAAGCAGTGGAACAATTAGTTTATATTGCTTCGCCCCAGGAAATCAGTTTTATAAAACAAGGTGAAAGTTACGATGAAAAACTTGACCGGTTTTTACAATTCTGGAACAAGAAAAAACCGAATCCGCAACTTGAAGAAAATCCTATTTTGTATGAATATTATAGAAGGGTTGAATACGCCAACAAAAATTTTAAGGGACTTTCTGAAGGATGGCGTACCGATATGGGTTTAATTTATATTACTTTTGGTCCGCCCAATAATGTTGAGCGCCGCCCGATGGAAGCCAATTCAATTCCTTATGAGATCTGGGAATACTATGATTTGAATAGAGCGTTTATATTTGCTGACCCAACCGGATTTGGAGATTACCGGCTGGTAAATCCGGATTATAGCCGCTGGCCCGGATACAGGTAAAAAAATGTATAATGTAAAGTGTATAAGGTATATATTCAATCTTAGTTGAAATTTAGTAGTTGAAAAAAGCAGAGACTCCAAATAATTTGTAAAATTGTTATTAGCGATAACAAAAAACTAAAA
>JAGVBL010000217.1 GCA_020059785.1 Ignavibacteriales bacterium
CATGGTCATTCATGGCTTCTTGAAGCGGCAATTCAGGAATTACAAAAAACCTGGAACTTACCGGGAATTTTCAGAACTATTGACTGGCATCGTGCAGTTAGAGAATTTTTCAGGACAAAGGAACGCGGTGGCGATTGGGACGACGATTTTGTTCATGCCGATGAAGCGGAAACTTCGGTACTCCTTCTTCTGGCAAAAGAATTTGTAGAAATGAATTATGCTGAAGAAACCAAAGTTGAGCCATACTTACCAGAGGGTCACTTTGATAAAGCAGTCGATCCTTTTGGACGTCCCAGCAGATGGTCTGAAGGACAGGGTCATTTCCCTACCGAGATGGGTTCGATTCCGGAAGGAGTTGTTGGAAGACCAACAATCGGAACAGCTCAAAAAGCAAAAAGAACAATAGCTGCTATTCTTTCTTATTTAACTTTAGTTCACGATGAAATTAAAGAAGCTTATCCATCGGGTAAAGTTCCTCCGATAGAAAAAACTACTATGCGAACTGAAAAAGAGATGGAGCCATTTATGAAAGAACCGTTTACGGAAGGATGGAGACCGATTTACGCAATTAACAAAATGGGATTGTAAACCAATGAAGTTTAGTATAGTTTTATCGACACAACCGACTTCTTTCTCTGCACTTGCTTATAAAGGGAAGATTGAAGAAAATATCATAAAGATAAAAAAATATGGTTATGATGCAGTAGAACTTGCTGTAAGAGATCCGAATCAACTTGAAGTTAATTCCCTTACTCAAATATTGGTATCAAATAAGCTTCCGGTTTCAGCAATTGGAACCGGACAAGCTTTTGGCGAAGAAGGGCTCTCGTTTACAAATTCTAATAAAGAGATAAGAAGAAAAGCAATTGATAGAATTAAATCTCAAATCAATTTAGCAGAAAAACTAAATTCTATCGTAATCATCGGTTTAATTCGAGGGAAAAAAGAAGTTGAACAAAAATTTACAGAAGTTGAAAACTATTTTTTAGATGCAATTAGAGAATGTGCTTCTGAAAATGAAAAAATCAAATTGGTTATTGAACCTATTAACCGATACGAAACTAATTTAATTAATACAGTTACTCAGGGACTCGAATTTCTGGAAAAAGCCGGATGCTCAAATGTTGGTCTACTTCTGGATACTTTCCACATGAATATTGAAGAAAAATCGCTAACCGAAAGTATTATAATTGCCAGGGAAAAACTTTTTCATTTTCATGTTGCAGATTCTAACAGATGGCATCCCGGTGCCGGACACATTGACTTTAACGAGGTTCTTAATACACTTAGGGGAATAAATTATACTGGTTATGTTTCCGCTGAAATTTTGCCATTACCGGATCCTGATAGTTCTGCAAAAAACACAATTTCATATCTACGAAATATTTGTAAAAATAATAAGTAGGTTGTTATGAGAAAAAGGATTCAGGAAAAGAGCATCACAATTTCTTTATACATTCTTTTTATCTTAATTCCTGCAATCTATAATGCACAAAGCAGCCCTCCTTTAATAGTAAATGATCCGGGAACTCCGGGTCCGGGTAATTGGGAAATTAATATTCTAAGCTCATTTGAACATTCATCTCTTACTACTGAGTGGGAAGCTATTGTATTCGATGTTAATTATGGAGTTGGCGAAAGAATTCAACTTACTATTGAATCACCTTTGGTGTATGTATGGGAAAAAGAATTAAATGAATTTAGAGGTTTTGATGGATTAGGTGTGGGAATGAAATATAGATTTCTCGATCAGGAGGATCATGGGTCCGATATTTCTGTATATCCTCAATTTTATTTTCCCGCGGATATTAAGAATGAAGGCTGGGAGTTCAATCTTCCTTTTGAATGGCATAAAGAATGGACGAATTTTGGTATTACAGCCGAGGTTGGACAAGTATGGTTAAATGGAAAACTAAACAGATGGGAATCTGGAGTTGGAATTGCATATTTATTGAATAAAATCAAATTACTTGCATCAGAGCATATAATAATTTCTAAAGATCCACTTGAAATTGTTGAACCAATAGTAGAAGCTGGCATGATATAGGAAGTGCTTGAAAATTTATCAGTTTACTTTTCTGTTGGTAAATCACTTAAACACAATCGAGATGGAATTAAATTCACAGGATTGGGTGGTATTCAGCTTTTATATTGATAGACGGACAAATTTACAAAACATAAAAATTAGTAACGGTTCAGAGTTAAAATAATCAATAAGAAGATTGGCAGATAAATAGTGGAAGATAATACTGTATTAGTAATGAAAAGAATCAGGAAAGAGTTTCAGGGTGTGATTGCTTTGAACGAAGTGGATTTTGTACTTAGAAAGGGAGAAGTTCACATTCTTCTTGGAGAAAACGGTGCCGGTAAATCTACTCTGGTTAAAATATTAAGTGGTGCATACCAGATGACAAGCGGTAAAATTTTTCTTTTTAATAAACAGGTAAATATAAAATCACCCAGGCAAGCACAGGAACTTGGTATTGGAATTATTTACCAGGAATTGAACCTTATACCATATTTATCGGCAGCAGAAAATATTTTTCTTGGTCGTGAAATTACAAACAAGTTTGGAATCATTGATAAAAAAGAGACATTAGATTCTACAAACAAAATGTTGAAAGAACTTGGATTGGAAATTGATTGTGATATTCCTGTAATAAATTTCGGCATTGCTCAACAGCAAATGATTGAAGTTGCAAAAGCGCTTTCTCTAGATGCTAAAATTCTTATTATGGATGAACCAACCTCTGCCTTGTCGGATACTGAAGTAAAACAGCTTTTTCAAATGATCCGAAATCTAAAGCAAAGAGGTGTATCAGTTATTTATATTTCCCACCGCCTGGATGAACTTTTTGAAATTGGAGATAGAGTAACTGTGTTAAGAGACGGTATTGTAGTGGGAACAAAAGATATTTCAGATACTACAAAAACTGAATTAATTAAAATGATGGTTAACAGGGAATTAACCGAGCACTTTCCTAAAAGAAGTGCCTTGATTGGAGAAGAAATTTTAAGAGTTGAAAAGCTTACTCAAAAAAATGGAATTAATGATATTAGTTTTACACTTAACCGAGGTGAAGTTCTTGGAATTGCCGGATTATTAGGTTCTGGAAGAACAGAACTGGCAAGAGCAATCTTTGGAATTGATAAGTATGATTCAGGTAACATTTATTTGCGAAGAAAGCTTCAGAAAATAAAATCCCCCAAAGATGCAATTAACCAGCGAATCGGATTTATTACTGAAGATAGAAAATCACAGGGTCTGGTTTTAATCCTTTCTGTTAAGGAAAATATTTCATTAACAAATTTAACATCATTTTCCGGATTTGGATTTATAAAATCAAAAGAAGAAAACAAAGAAGCGGAAGAATTTATTAATAGACTTAAGATAAAAACACCGACACTTGATCAAAAAGTAATTTATTTAAGCGGCGGGAATCAACAAAAGGTAGTTCTTGCAAAATGGCTCAGTAAAAAAGCCGACATTTTTATTTTCGATGAACCGACACGTGGAATTGATATTGCCGGTAAGGTTGAAATCTATAATCTTATTAATCAACTTGCCTCAGAAGGTGTTGGGATAATCATGATCTCTTCCGAACTTCCGGAAATTCTTGGAATGAGCGATAGAATTATTGTAATGAATAAGAAAAAGATTGCAGGAGAAATTCCTTTAAAATCTGCAACTCAAGAATTAATTATGAAGTATGCTATCGGTGCATAAGATGATCACAAAGCAATTATTAATACATAACGGCAGACAACTTGGTACACTACTTGGGTTAGTAATTGTTACAGGAGTTTTTGCATTCCTTAGTCCGTATTTTCTTACTGTGTCGAATCTTGTAAATATTACACAACAGACATCTATCAATGCTATAATTGCAATTGGTATGACGTTCGTAATAATAACTGCCGGAATTGATCTTTCTGTTGGTTCCATAATGGCCTTCTCCGGAATTATTCTTGCAGATGCTATTCAAAATAATATTGCTGAACCATTTGCAATTATTTTAGGATTATTTGTTGGAACAATATGCGGACTTTCTAATGGATTATTGATCAGCTATGGAAAGCTTCCGCCATTTATAGCAACATTAGGAATGATGAGTGTTGCAAGAGGTGCTGCATTACTTTATTCACAGGGAAGACCTATTTCGGGATTTGCAGAAGAATTCAGATTCCTTGCAACCGGTAATATAATTGGCATTCCTACATCAGTCTGGATAATGATTTTCTTTTATTTAATAGCATATATTTTACTAAACAAAACAGTTTTAGGGCGTTATACTTATGCGATTGGTGGAAATGAAACAGCAGCAAATCTTTCAGGCATTAACACAAAATTATTTAAAACTATTGTATATGGAATAAGCGGGTTGTTAAGTGCCGCCGCCGCTGTTATCTTAACCGCAAGGTTGAATTCGGCACAACCTATTGCCGGTATAATGTATGAGCTCGATGCAATTGCGGCAGTTGTAATCGGAGGAACAAGTTTACTTGGAGGCGAAGGGAAAATCTCAGGCACTTTAATTGGTGCTTTAATAATGGGTGTGCTTAGAAATGGATTGAATCTGTTGGGAGTTTCATCATTTATACAGCAAATTGTAATTGGATTGGTAATTATTCTAGCTGTTTTAATTGACATGTCGTTAAAGAGGAGGAGAAATTAATTATGAAATCCGAGATGAAGACGGTTACGTTATTTTTAGCGATATTAATTTTCATGCTGTTATTTATTTCTTGCGGCAAGTCAGAAAATTCTTCTAAAGGGAAAAAGACCATTGCATTTGTAATGAAGACACTGAATAATCCATTCTTTATCGATATGAAAAACGGTGCCGAAGAGATTGCTAAAGAATACGGTGTTGATTTAATGGTTCAGGCAGCAGATAGAGAAGTTGATGTAGAAAAACAAATGCAGATAATTGAGAATCTTATTCAAAGGAGAGTATCCGCACTATGCATAACCCCAAGCGGATCCAAAGAAGTTGTACCTGCTATTGTTAAAGCAAATGAAGCTGGAATTCCGGTTATTATTGTTGATACCCGCGTTGATTTGAAAACATTGAATGAATCGGGAGGAACTATTCTTACCTTTGTAGGATCCGATAATTATGATGGAGGGCGATTAGCTGGTAATTATATTACCGAGCAGCTTTCAGGAAAAGGTAGCGTGGCTATTCTAGAAGGAATTCCAGGTCATGAGACCGGCGATGAGAGACTTAAAGGGTTTCATGATGCGGTTGCAAAATTCAAAGAAGTGAAAATTATTACATCCCAAACTGCCAATTGGGAACGTGACCAGGGCTTTACAGTCTTTCAAAATATATTACAGGCTCATCCCGAGGTTGATGCTGTCTTCGCATGTAATGATATGATGGCTCTTGGTGCAATCGAAGCGATTTCATTATCTCAGAAAAAGATTATTGTAGTTGGTTTCGATGCTATTCAGGACAGTCGGGATGCAATTTTAAACGGAACTATGAGTGCCTCTATTGCTCAAAATCCGGAAGAGATGGGTAAATTATCAATTGAATATGCTGTAAAAGCAATTAATGGCGAAAAGATTCCGTCCGAAATTCCTGTAAAGATTGAATTGATTACAAAAGAAGTATTGTTAAAGAAAGGTAATTAATGTTCGAAAAAATAGTTTTGAAGAAAAATTCTTCTCAGTTTAATTCTGTTGATACTTCCTGGTTTTATGAACTTGAAAAAAATGTTAAAGGAAGTGTAAGGTGGGATACGGTAACTCTTCAATTGTATAGTACCGCAGCATGTTTCTATGAAATCACTCCACTCGCGGTTGTAATACCTCTTAATGTTGATGACATAATATCAACAATAAATATTTGTTCTCATTACAATTTACCGGTTTTACCAAGGGGTGCCGGATCCAGTTTATCTGGTAATGCTGTAGGTAAAGCAGTTATTATGGATCTAACACACAATTTCAAAAACATTGATATACTTGGAAACGACAGAGTTAAATGTGATGTTGGAGTTGTACTAGATACATTACAAAAAGAACTTAAGAAAATTGATAAAAAATTTGGGCCTGATCCAAGCAGCGGTAATGTTTGTGTTATTGGCGGAATGTTAGGAAATAACAGTGGCGGACCTCATACAATAAAACATGGCAGTATGTTTTATCATGTTGATGAGGTTAATGTAATACTATCAAACGGGAAAGTTTTCAATGCACGGAATCTTCCTTTAGAAGAAATTCAAAATCTGGATCAATTCCACCGGTATTATTACGAATCTGTTCGAATGCTGCTTGAAAAATATTCAGAGGAAATTAAGTTTTATAGACCAAAGGCAACTAAAAATGCTTCCGGCTATCAGGTGTGGGACGTACTGACCGACACACATTTAAATATGGCCTCACTACTTGTTGGTAGTGAAGGTACACTTGGTGTTTTTACAGACTCAGTTCTTAAAATTATTCCCATTGTTAAACATCGGGGTATCATTTCCCTCTATTTTGACAAAATAGAAAAAATAGGAATGGCTGTTAAGTATTTAAGAGAGCTTGGTGCATCTGCAATTGAGTTTGTTGATCAATCATTTATTCAGCTTGCCTTAAGTTTTAAACCGGAATTGAAAAAATTTCTTCCGGATCATATCCGTTATCTTCTTTACGTTGAATATGAAGATAATGATATAAAGAAAATTGAAGAGCTGTTATCAAAAACAAAAGAGATAATTTCAATTCAAAATCACTTGGCCGAGGTTGGTTCTTATTCTACTAATGAAGAAGAAATAACTGAAGTAATTAAAGTTAGAAAAGCAGCTACTGTAATACTTAATAAAATTCAGGGTAAAGAAAAACCGGTTCCGTTTGTTGAAGATGCTGCGATTCATCCGGATCAGTTTGCAGATTTTCTGATTGATCTTTCTTCATTATTGCAGAGTTATTCATTTAAATACGCAATATTCGGTCATGCCGGGGATGGAAATTTGCATCTACGACCAATACTGAATTTTAAAGATCCCAAAGCATTTGAAGATGCTGATAATCTGATGCATAAATTTGTTGAACTGGTAGTTAAGTATAAAGGTTCTCTAAGTGGTGAACACGGAGATGGCCGGTTAAGAACTCCATTCATTAATAAAAGCTTTGCAACACTTGTACCATTGTTTAATGAACTTAAAGATCTTTTTGATCCTATCAGGATTATGAACCCTGATATAAAAGTTACTTCTAAAGTGTACAACTGGAACGACAACCTGAGATATACACCTGAATATAATTATATAGATATTTTTTCAAATCTGGATTCTGATAATTGGAGAACCGAAATTGAAAAATGCCATGGCTGTGGAACATGCCGGGAATATTGTCCGGTATTTGTAGCAACTGGAAAAGAAGAAGCAACTGCAAGAGCTAAAGCAAATATTTTACGCGGAATAATTTCCGGAAAATTATCTGCCAGTGAAATAAATACCGAACATTTCTACAGAATAATGGATTACTGTCTTAATTGTGGTCAATGTTTAACTGATTGTCCAACATCTGTTAATATTCCTGGTATAGCAGTATTGGCCAAGGAAAAATTGCATGAAAAACGTCCGTTTAAGATCAACGAAAGAATATTACAACGCGGAAAATTAGTTAGCGGACTAGCTTCATTTTTTTCTTATATAAGTAATAAGGTTCTATCATTATTAATAGTTAGAAAGTTAATGCATGTTATTGCTGGAATTCACTTCAAAAGAAATTTCCCTAACTTTTTAAAAGCCGAAATTCATCATCAAAAATCTAAATATCAAAAAGAAATAGTTTTATGGGCGGGTTGTGCTGCTGAGTATAATGACCCAGAAGGTGAATTATACAGCAGTATCGAAATTCTTAACAAGCTTGGTTACTGTGTTATAAGACCTGAATGGAGATGCTGTAATATTGCAAAGCTTTCTTATGGTAATATCAAAGATTCTATGGAAGACATAGAATTCAATATTAGTACTTTAATGCCTTATGTCGAAAGAAATGTTCCGGTTGTATTTACGGCAGCATCATGTGGTTATGCATTTATGCACGAATATTCTTCCTTCTTTAAAGAA
>JAGVBL010000038.1 GCA_020059785.1 Ignavibacteriales bacterium
ATTTTCAAGTTCTCCATTTTTTGAGAACCTAAATTTCAACTTCTTTTTACTGACATTTCTATTGAGTCGTATTACTGACATTCTTAAAGAGTTATTACATATTATAAAATTATTTCATTATGCTAATTGGTATTTATTTTTGATAATTATATTTTGACAACATCTATTAAGATATTTACTGTGCCTAATTTCATAAAAGTAGTGATTAGAGTAAAATGAAAAAAACAATTTTATTACTATTTGTTACGCTTCGTTTATTTGCTCAGTTTGGTTCCCAGGATTCCGGAGGCAAACTTTTACCCGAACAATCGTGCTACGATGTAACACATTACGATTTAAACCTTCAAATCGATCCGGTTACCAGGTCAATAGGTGGAACCGTTACAATTTCTGCAACATCATTAAAAAGCTTTTATAGGATGATTGTTGATCTTGACACGACTTTTACAATCGACAATATCGAATTGATAAAACCGCTCTCAAACTCTATTTCATTTAATCATTACAACGGTAAAATTTTTATTGAGTTTAGTAATGAGATAGAAGCAAATGAAAAAATAGTGCTTGCAATAACTTATAACGGTCAACCGCGTATTGCAAAAAATCCACCCTGGGATGATGGATTCCTCTGGCGCAAAACAAAGGATGATATCGACTGGATAACACTAACATGCCAGGGTGGCGGCGCAGATATCTGGATTCCATGCAAAGATCATCCAAGCGACGAACCCGATTCAGTTTCATTACACATAACAGTTCCCAAAGACCTCGTTTGCATTGGCAGCGGAAGATTCATTTCTTCTGTTATCAATACCGATGGCACTAAAACATGGAATTGGTTCGTATCAACTCCAATCAACAATTACAATATTATGTTTTATCTCGGTCCATATAAACCGATTGAATACGACTTTACAAGTATTACAGGTGAAAAATTTCCGTTTACAGTATGGGTTCTGCCGGAAAGTTATGATAAAGCAAAATTGCATTCCGTTCAGTTCCTACAACACATGAGAGTAAACGAAGAACTTTGCGGACCATATCCGTTCCGCGCGGATAAATATGCTGTTGTAGAAACTCCTCATCTTGGAATGGAGCATCAAACTGTAATTGCATACGGATACGGATGGAAAGACGATCCTAACTTCCCTATCGACTGGCTGCATCACCATGAATTTTCGCACGAATGGTTTGGAAATCTTGTAACTGTAAAAGACTGGAGCGATTTCTGGATTCATGAAGGAATCGGATTGTATCTTCAACCCCTCTATCTAGAGAAAATTTACGGTAAAAAAGAATATATCGGTTATTTACGAAAGTATAAGAGAATTCAAAATAAAAAACCGGTGGCTCCGCGCGCAGAGCTTACAAGCAGCGAAGCTTATAACGGAGATATCTATAACAAAGGTGCATGGATTGTTCATACACTACGATATTATGTTGGCGACGATGCATTCTTTAAAATACTTAGAAGATGGGCTTATCCAACCGAAGAGATGGAAAGCATAACTGACGGAAGACAATGCAGAAATGCCGATACGGATGAGATAATGAAAATTGCAGAAAAGTTTTCGGGCAAACAATTGGACTGGTTCTTCGAAGTCTATCTAAGGAATGCGCCTCTTCCAAAACTTCATTACAAAATTGAAGAGAATAACCTCTCTCTCTGGTGGGAAACGGTTAACAATCTTCCTTTCTATTTACCGGTTGAAGTTAAATGCGGCAGTAAAATTACACGAGTTGAAATGATTAATGGAAAAGGGGAAATAATGATCGATTCCAGTCAGGATTTCAAAATTGATCCTGACGAATGGATTCTGATGGAATTAGTCCCGTAGTTACTTCCTGGCATTTTTTTATAGAATCATTTTGAAAGTAAAACAAAGGAAAGAAAGAATATGAATGAAACAATTATTTTATTAATTATAGGGTTAACCGGCGGACTTGTAAGCGGAGTTCTCGGTATTGGAGGCGGAATTGTAATAATTCCGATGCTGGTAGGATTTCTTGGTTATACACAAAAAGATGCACAGGGCACATCACTTGGATTGCTCCTTTTACCAATCGGAATTCTGGCAGTAATGAATTATTATAAAGCGGGACACATCCAGTTGAAAGCTGTTGGAATTATGGTAATTACCTTTGTTATAGGAAGCTATATTTCTTCGTTATATGCTATCAACTTACCCGAGGGAACACTAAAGAAGTTATTTGCTGTGTTTCTTTTTCTTTATGCTTTAAAACTTTTCTTTGAAAAATAATTTAGATGAGGTAAAAATTTTTTCTAAGCAGATATCGAGAACCTTTGCAATTTTTCTTGCGCTGCTTGTTACTTTCTTATGGTCCACATCATTTGTGATTATTAAACTTGGGTTAAAGGAAATTCCTCCTTTAACTTTTGCCGGATTGAGATACTCTATTGCATTTATAATTCTTCTTCCATTTATCCTCCGTAAGGAAAAATTAGAAGAGGTTAAAAACTTAGATAAGAAAGCATGGCAAAAATTAATTCTGCTTGGAATAATTTTTTATGCTGCAACACAAGGGACTCAGTTTATCGGACTGTCTTTGCTTCCTTCCGTTACTGTTAGTCTATGGCTTAACTTCACTCCAATTATAGTAGCACTACTTGGTATTTTTCTTATTTCCGAAATCCCGACCAAGCAGCAATGGATAGGAACACTATTATTTATTTCCGGAATACTTGTTTACTTTTTTCCTGTTTCGCTTTCAAGCGATCAAACACTTGGATTAATTGTAATGACAATTGGTGTATTAGCCAATTCCGGTTCTGCAATTCTTGGAAGAGAAATTAACAGAAGCGCAAAACATCATCCTCTTGTAGTTACAGTAATAAGCATGGGGGTTGGTGCGGTTCTTCTGCTAATTATTGGAGTTGTTGTTCAGGGGTTACCCGCTATCAACTTTACTACTATTCTGTATTTGCTCTGGCTGGCTTTGATAAATACTGCTCTAGCATTTACTCTATGGAATATTTCACTTCGCTCTTTAACGGCAATGGAATCAAGTATAATTAACGGAACAATGCTTATTCAAATTGCTCTGCTTGCCTGGATATTTTTAGGTGAATCAATTTCACTAAAAGAAATTCTTGGGATGGTAATAGCCGCCACCGGGGCTCTCTTCGTTCAATTAAAGCGAACTTCTTAACCGGAATTTTAGTTGGTTTATTGTTCCCTCACATGTGAATCCTTTAGTGCCGGATTACATCTAACATTCCAAAAAAATAATATACAGGAGAAAAAATGTTAAGAACAAACCTAACTCATGTTTTATCCGAACAGGAACACTCAAAACTTTTACAGGAAAATGACAATGTAATGATCTGCTGCGGCAGAATGGGACCGATGTGCATTCCTGTTTATGAATCGATGGAAGAGCTTGAAGGGGAATATAAGAACGTAAAATTTGCTGATATGGAATTTGACATTCCCGACTCAAGAGTGATCAGAAATTTACCCGAGTGCAGAAGTTTTCAAGGATTACCCTTTGTTGTTTATTATAAGAATGGTAACGTTGTTAAAGCTACCAGTTCAATCCAGTCTAAAGAGCAGATCACAGAAATTTTAGACGAACATTTCGGTAAAAACTAAATTTCTAAAACGACAGAGAAATAATACGATGCAAAATCATTTTGATGTTATAGTAATAGGTGCTGGGGCTGCTGGTTTGACCGCCGGAATCTATTTATCCCGCGCAAAAGTAAATACGCTCATACTTAATGAAGGAGCGATCGGCGGACAGATGGTTTTAACACATGAGATTGCAAATTATCCCGGTGTTGAAAGTATTAGCGGTTACGAACTTGCACGCATAATGAAAAGTCAGGCACAGAAATTTGGATGCACAATCAAAAGCAACCTTAAGATTACAAACATGAATTTACAGGGGGATATTAAAGAGATAACCGTAAACAATAAAGATATTTACACATCCAATGCTGTTATTATTGCAACGGGCGGAAAGTCGCGAACAATTGGAGCAACGGGGGAAGATCTGTTTAAGGGAAAAGGAATCTCTTATTGTGCCACTTGTGATGGTGACTTTTTTCAAGATAAAGAGATTATTGTTGTGGGCGGAGGTAATTCCGCCTTAGAGGAAGCAGTATCACTAACCAAATATGCATCAAAAGTAACAATTGTTCATCAGTTCGACCATTTCCAGGCATTCGAATATTATGTTGATGAGGCAAAGAAAAATCCCAAAATCAATTTTATAATGGAATCGAAAATAATTGAGTTTTTAGGCGAAGATAAACTCACTCGAGTAAAAATACAACATCAGCAGACCGGGGATATTACTGAGCTTGATATCGATGGCGTTTTCATCTTCATCGGGTATGTCCCCAATACAGAAAAACTGGAAGGAATAGTTGAACTAAACGACTGGAAAGAAATTGTAGTGGATAAAAACTTAGCAACCAATATACCCGGTGTATTTGCAGCCGGCGATTCAATAGCAAAAAGATACCGCCAGGTTACTACTGCCGTTTCAGATGGAACTATAGCTGCTCTTAATGCTGCCGAGTATATTATTAACTCACCTTACGCAAAAAAGTATTCTATTGATTGATTTCAGAACTTTATAGCAAAGCAAGCCTTCATATTTTATAGTTCATTAAAGGCAGTGCGATTTGCATAAATATAAAGTTTAGACCTAAGAGCTGTCTGATTAAGCTTGGCTCTAATGCTCAAATATTCCAAGTAGTCCTGATGATGTGAAATTTTCCGAACTCAAAAACCGTGTTACTTTATCGTGACTTATTTCACCCTTTACCAAGAATGATAATCCGGTGGCTGTTGGTATTGCTTTTCCAATTTTAATGTTTGATAACTCTAATTGATTGCTCCTACAAAAATCTGAAATTGTTTTTCTAATATTTGAAAACTTATTGGAAATTGACTGAGCAGTAACAATTTTACTTTCGCCAGAAATATTAACAAAACCGCCAGATTTTATTTTTAAATAAATCATGTTTGATAATCTCTCTCCTTTTTCTGAAATCGTTACAGGTGCTTCTGAAAAAATTTGAGCTTTCATGGAGAGGTTTATTTGAAATAGAACTACCGCGATGAAACAAAAATAAATTTATGTTTTTTCATTTTGTTATTCCTTAATTACTTTACTCAATTATTTTTATTCGTGGGAAATTATACTTGTTCGGAAAAAGATCGTATTTAGGCGAACTGCCTCGATGAATTTTATGCCACTCTTCTAATACATATTTGTTAAACTTACTTTGAAACTGATTTTGAAGACGACGCTCAATAAATAAACCGGTAGTAACAATATATTCGTCGGGGAAGAAAGGCTCTCCATTGGCACAGTAATAACGATCACGGATTGTGTATTTAACCCTGCCTTCATAATAACCCTTGTATAAATCTATTTCCCTATCAGCCATTACTGGGTCACAGTATGATAAGTTAAAGGGCATGTATTTATCATTATAAAGACCAACGGGCCCAAGCTGATTAAAAACACTTATTATTAGAAGGTGTACTACTCTGTTTGTTGTGTTTGTAAAACGAGCCGTATAAGCTATTGTATCACCAATTCTGTATTCTTGTTTATCCGTCCATCCTTCTACACGTACAATCTGTTTCATTTCTTTCGTTTTTATTTTGCCTTCGCTATCTACATCAAGAGTATCAAGTTTTATCTTCCCTCTAACAAGAAATATCTTTGCTGAATCCATATCGTAATCATTTAGAAAATAAATAACCTTTGATTCACCGCTGTAGATAGTATCTCCCGGTTCATAACTGAATATGTAATTACCACTGGAATCACTGCTTATTCCTCTGTTAAGCATTTCTATATAAATTAATGCATTACTATGCTCTGTTTGATTTTCAAG
>JAGVBL010000001.1 GCA_020059785.1 Ignavibacteriales bacterium
TAGCATGGGGAAAATCATAATTATATTTTTCTTTTTCCGCTCTTAAATAATGACTAAGATCATAATAATAGCTATCTACCGGTATAATTGTAAACTCTTTAATGCCGTAATATTTTTACATTTCTCAGTAGCAGTGGTTTTTCCCAAGCCCGACAAACCGGCAATTCCGACAATTAATATTTTAATAATCATATTAAATCAATTATTTTAAATTCCTTTTTGTTTCATAAGCATAGATTTATTTATTGGTTAATAAGACCGCATCTTGCAACCTCGACATTCCCAATGGAAAGATTTTTTCTATCTTAAAAATATTTTTCCATTTTTTAAAAATATAATCATGAGATATGAATGAATTCCCATATCCGCTTTTTAGATCAATTGGATCAAATACATATCCCCTTCTATCCAATTCATTCCCTTCAGGGTAAGGGAAAGGTATCGCTTTATCATCACTTAAGGGTTCCATAACTTTGTTTTGAAAATACTGTTCATAACAATAATAACCGTGAAACGATAATAAAATATATCCTCCTGGTTTCAATATCCTACTAAATTCTTTTAGCCAGAATAAATGTAATTTTTCTTCAAGATGTGAAAATACCGAGATAGCATAAATAAAATCAAATTTTTGATCCTCAAATATCATTGGTGGAAATGGGCTAATGCTATTAAATTTATAAGATAATAAATTATTCTTGCACCAGTTTGTTACATCATCATCAATATCCACACCATATATTTTTTGCCCTTTTTGCTTTGAATGCCATCTTATAACTCTTCCTATTCCACACCCAAAATCTAAAATTGTATTGAAATTATTTATTTCAGTGTCAAATTCTTTTAACAAATTATTAATGTTAGAATAGATTTTCTTCCCTTCACTTAAAAATCCCTCAACATCTCTTGGCATACCTACTCTACTCCGCAAATAATATGGGGGGATTGGTAAACCGCCACTGTTTTCTTTGTTATCTTTTATTGCTCTTTTGTCTTTAATATTTTTGGGAATATTTAAATAAAATAAAAACATTTTCATTTTAAGAAACCTTCCGTTTATAAATGGAAATAATTTCCTAATATTTTTTTTGTATTCACGAATTTTCTTTTTGCCATTATAGTTGTATGCCTATTTTATTTCCAATGAGAATAATGAGTTAAATAATAATCCCTCATGTTTTTCCATCCTTCTATATTATCTACATTTAACAGCTTGATATCAATAGTAGTCTTAATAAAATACTTATTTCCATCTTTATAAAATATATTTCCTAAAAGAACAAATAAATAAAAATGTTTTAATCTATAATTAAGGAGTCCATTATTAAAAACTGATTTAATATTATATACAATTTTTCGATAAGTGAAATACAAACTTACCCATTCATTATTATTCTGAATAGCTTTCCAGTAATTATGAAGGTTAAGTATCTTTTTATTCATTCTTTTAGCTTCATACCAAAGGAAATATTTAATAAATATTTCTTTAACTTGGAACCATAGTGTAATTAATTTCTCAATACTATAAGAATTAAAATCTGGTTTTAGTTTTAGATCAATCCCCCAATTGTAAAGTATAGTTATATCTTTCTTTAAATCCATATCCATAATATCATCTAAAATGCAGCTGTTTACGACCAGATTAAAATTAGCTCTGCGATCTGAATATCGATGACTATATTTTTTTAACATTAGCAAAAGAGTATCGCCTAAAGCAATACATATTTTTTGGATTTCAATTTGGAGATATTCTTTTTGTTTTTGTGAAGGTGATTCGTTATCCATAAAGTAACGACTTGCCATTAATAAACATACACCTCTGTTATGTAAATAATTTGTACCATTGTATAAACCTATTTTATTTGAATCATAATGACGAAATATATTTTTGTCTTCACCATACAAGCATATATAACCTCTTGCCATCTCATAATTTTTAATAGTATTTGGTAATATTATAATTTTTCTATAATCAATTATCTCTAGGTCTATTTTTTTATACCGTTTAATTCACTTTTGATTGAATCAAATTGCTTCTCAATAATTTTGATTTTAGAATCAGTTTTTTTAAAATATTTGTTAGTTATGACCAAAAGATCAATATCATTAGTGAAATAATAATTACCTTCCTCTAAATATATACCACCTTCTCCACGTCCATATCCACCGATAAGTAATATTGATTTTATTGATTTTGGATGTATGTTAAATAAAATAATGCTCGTCAGTTTATTTAAATAATCCTCAAATAACTTATCAGCAAGTAGGTTAGAAAAAACAGAATATTTTCCCATTACTACAGTTTAGACAAACAAGAATCATAGTTAGTGAAAAGATTTAAAGAATTAAAAGGGACACTATTTCGTTGAACAATTTTACATACTTTCGTAATAAATATTCTGAAAGTCAGAAGTCCGAGAAATTCAGCCAATGCCAATTGAGTAATACCGTTAGTAATAGTGAGCTTATTGTTTTTTCTGAAGCGCCAAGGCAAATGTTTTTTAGCAAAAGTTTCTATAGAAGCCGAATTGTTTATCGAAGCAAGTTGAGTAATAACAAAAGCCCAAAGTTTAAGGTGCAAGAATTTTTGATAAGCGGAAGTAGTTTGCATCCAAATATCCTTGAATGAGAAAATGTTTTTAAGTTCGTTAAACAACGGCTCAATCTTCCATCGTTTCTCGTAAAGCTTTAATATATCGACAGCCGAAACAGAAAGGTCGGTAGAGATATAAAGATTAATTTTCTTCGAAGAACCCAGACGGCAGTAAACGGCTTTAACGGTTTGTCCTTTTAAGAATCTAGCTTTGCAATTAAATTCTCTAAAGTGAATCTTTTGGAATTTACCGTATAAAAGAAGCGTATGCTGTTTGTTGAGTTGCGATAATTTGTTGATGATAATTCTTATACCGTAGATTCTTTTTCTTCCCCTTTTAACTTTTGTGGTTTTAGGTGGAAGATAAAACAAAGCGGCATCACGGCGAACTTGGAATACGGAATAGAAGTTTGAATTTTCAGAAACATCCTTAACTAGTCGTTTTTTAGCGAAGAAAGAGTCGAAAGTAACGGTTATATTGTCATGAGGGAGATTATGTTTTTTGAGGAAATGACTTACAATGTTTATCATCTTAGCCGAAGAAGTAATCTTATTTGCTTTAGAGTCGCTTGAATAACTCAACAAGTGAATAATAACGGGCAAAGCAATTTCTTTTTGGGCAATATTTATTACGGCAGCCATCATAAGAATATTTTGTCCCCAAACGTATCGACTTCTATTAGATTTGTTGCTGTGATCATATAAATATGCGCCCTTAACTGTTTTGTTTTTCCGGCTTCGATAAATAATCGAATCGTCTATTATAAAAGTTATCTTCCGGATGTCGAAGATTTTGATTACAGCAAGAACAAATTTTTGATGAACTGATATTGCGTTCCATTTACTTCTTTCGATAAACTTGTATATTACTGTGTAATGAAAATCATTGCTTGCTTTTATTAGCTTTGTAATGTTACCGCTTTTGGTTCTTATTAGTTCTACGATAACGTAAAAAATGATTTCTTTGTTTCTGTAATTTATTGAATCAATAATAATATATATTAACATAAGGACGTTGTTGAGTTCCATTTTGGTTACCTCGCAGTTTCCTTTTTGGAACAAAGATGACGTCCTTTAAATTCCCTTTTATCTCATTTTTTGTCTAAACTGTAGTCCCATTAGAATAGCGGTTCAATTTGAAGTGATGAATATTTTTCTATACCAAGAAGTTTTATTGCGGTCGGAAATAACCTACGCATATCGACAGGCACATTATATTTCACTGGACGATTACTTTTAACAGAATGCACAATAAAATACGACTGTTGTTCCTTTACATCCGGCAAATAACCGTGCATCCCTTTTGCTGGTTTGTGCTTTTGATAAAAATTGGGAAATAATAAAACCCCAGGTTCCGCTACAAAAAAGAGTTCTCCCATCCTATTGTTTTTGTAATTCAAATGATATTTATTTAGCTCTTCTCGGTTCAAGTAGTGACCATATTGATTGTCGACGA
>JAGVBL010000058.1 GCA_020059785.1 Ignavibacteriales bacterium
AGCCGAAACGGCAAGACTCACAAAACCCTCAAGAACGATAACGGAGAAATTGACATTACTGTTCAGCGAGATCGTAACGGTTCATTTGATCCGTTGATTGTAAAAAAATATGAGAGAACACCCCAGATGAACTCGCCTTCCGAACTTTTTATTTGGCTTCTATTTTATAATCTTCTTCTTAGTTTCATTTGTCACCTCAGTTGTTTTCCGAAATTTAATTGTTTCTGAGGCGACATTTGTCCTTACTTGAGTAAAACCATTTTTTTAGATTGAACAAAATTGCCGGCATTGAGAGTGTAAATATAAATTCCAGAGGCGGATGGTGAATTATTAATGTTGAATTGTGAATTATGAATTCCGGGTTGTTTGAATTCGTTAACTAATGTAGCAACTTCTCTTCCTAACAAATCATAAATTTTAAGCGTGACAAATGAAGCCCGGGGAACTGAATACGAAATATTTGTAGAAGGATTGAACGGATTGGGGTAATTCTGAGATAGTGAAAACGTCTCAGGGATTTTTTCACTTTGTTTTTCATCAGTAAGAATATTATCTATTGCCCAGCTTCCGTACTTAAAGCGAAAATTATTAATGGACTGTTCTCTGTAAGTTACGCCATCATTCCCCTGATATGTAAAATAGAATTCAATATTCTTATCTGCGAAAGCTGAAGGAACATTGTAAGTGTATGAATAACTATTTCTTTTCTGCAAGGGAGATTCAACAAAGTTCTGATTAGATTCTCTAATAAAAATTCTTAAAGTACTTTCGTTAATTCCACCGTTTAAAATAAATGCTTTATTAATAACCGGCTGACCGTTGATAAAACTAAAATTAGGATAGGTCACTGCTCTTTTTGCAGATATCAGTCCGTAACCTCTTTCATTATTTGGTGAACTAACATTATCACCGGATTCAAGCATTATCTGTCTTATCTGTTGATTTGTTAAATGCGGGAAAGCCGATTTAAGAATTGCAGCAATGCCGGCAGCAATTGGAGCGGAATAGGAGGTTCCATTCCCCGAACTATAAGTACCGGACACACCTCCGTAAACTACACTAGACCCTTGCGCTACAATATCCGGTTTAATTCTTCCATCCGAAGTTGGACCCCGGCTACTGAAAGAAGAAACTACATTTAGGTTAGTTACAGCACCCACTGCAATCATATTAGGTGCATCTGCCGGGGACTGAATGCCGCTTACACCGGGTCCCCAATAACTTGTTCCTTCGTTACCTGCTGATGATAACGTAGTAACACCCCTTTCAAAAGCAAGGTTTGCAGCTCTTGCAACAATTGTAGATTTACCATCCATCTGCTGAAAAGTATAAGATACCTGTCCCGCATCAAAAGTTGAATATCCTAATGAGCTGCTTGTAATATGAACTCCCTGAGATTCCATCCATTCAAGAGCGGCAGCATAATTATCTTCTTCAATATTTTTTTCTGTTCTAATATCTTCAGTTTTGGCTAATAAGTATTTTGCTCCGAAAGCCGGACCAATTAAAAATCCCGGTGAATATCCGGCGATAATTGAAAATACATTCGTTCCGTGTGAATCCTGATTAGATGCATCATCCCCCTCGTTAGCAGTATTATTATCACCCTGAATAAAATCTCTTTCGCCGAGTACCTGACGGTTTTGTAATGAAGGATTAGTTTTCCATCTAAATCCGGAATCGAGAAGACCGACAATTACACCTTCACCATTAATTCCAAGATCGTGAACTACGGGAATATCCGACAAATTATTTTGTGTAAATGAAGCACCATAATCTAGTAAATAATTTGTCTTCTGTAATTGCTGATGAGGTTTTGCAAACTCTTCAATTGGTTCTCTTTTTGTAAACGATCTTACCTGCTCAATATTTTTTACAAACGGGAGCGATTTAATTTGTCCGAGCTGGTCATTACTTAAATAACAGGATACTGCATTAAACCATTTCAGCTTATGAATAACATGCACTCCCAAAGATTCTATTGAGTTAACATACGATTCATTAACAGGTAAATCCTCAAATGTAATGTAATTATCACCCATAACCTGTTTACGCCGTTCAATGCTTTCTTGTGTAAGTAATTTTTCTGCGTCCTGGTAAATGCGTGAGGATTTGTTTAACCGGATTGCATCACTACCTTTATCAATAAAATAGATTAAATATTTAGTTTGAGATAATAAATTAATCTGCAGAAAGAATAGAAATAACAGGGTGAAAGATTTCTTCATCATTTACCTTTCAAAAAAAATATTGGAATGCGGATTTTACAGATTAGTACAGATTTCCGCTGATCAAATAAATAAACTGCTTATCAGTTCCACGTAAAAATAATCAATGAATATTTTAAAACTCAATGAACTAATTTTGCTATTCTACCAATTCTAACCGAACCTAACAGTTTAAAGAAATCGGAAAAAGGTATTGCGGGATTCCAGGACCAATAAATAAAGAAAGCCTGACCTACGACTTTATCGCGCGGAACGAATCCCCAGAAGCGGCTATCGGCGCTATCGTCGCGGTTATCACCCATCATAAAGTAATAATCTTTAGTAATAGTATATGAATTGACAGGTTTTTTATCAATTATAATCTGCCCATCTTCAATAGTAACAACACGCCGTCCGAATTCGCGGTCAATAACTGTCCGCCATGCTTCAATATTACTTAATGTTAGAGTAATAACATCACCTTTCTTTGGAACAACAACGGGGCCATAATTATCTTCGTTGAAATTGGATCCTTTAGGAAAGATGCGCGGATTAACAACACCAGCCGGTGTAGTATATGGGTTTAGATACTGAATATGGGGCGGGCGCCATGCTTCTTTACCGTTAACGAACGCCACTTTATCGCGGATAAAAATAGTATCGCCGGGGATACCGATGCAACGTTTTACATAATTATCTATAGACATAGGAACTAATTCATCGCGGTCGCCGGGATATTCGAATACAACTATGTCGCCACGTTCGGGTTCACGGATTGCGGGCATTTGAAAATACGGGAGTACAATATTAGTAAATGGAATTGTTCTTGGTGATGTTGCTCCGTAAATAAATTTATTTACAAAGAGAAAATCGCCGACAAGGATTGTGCTTTCCATTGAGCCGGTTGGAACGCGTGATGTTTCTATAAGAAAAGTTTTGAT
>JAGVBL010000179.1 GCA_020059785.1 Ignavibacteriales bacterium
CATTTGTAAAACTGTATTTGTTTTAAGTTGGTCATTACCGGCAAAAAGTTTATCGAGAGCGATTACATTCTTTGGTTGAAGTTTTAGAATCTCATCAATAATTGTTTGGTCAATAACTTCAAGAATAATTATTGTTTCGTTGTTGTTGATGGAATAATAATTTCCATTTGGAGACGTTGCCCGCCCAAAAGCTGGCGGGTAAACATGCAACGTCTCTACGGTTAGTTGATAACCTGATTTGAGGAGAAGTTCGTAGAGCATGTTTTCTTTTTCTGCATTTGGTTTTACTTGATCATCAAAGATGTTCATCATTTTTTCAAGGTCTTCTGTGTTTTCTATTACATCACTACGCCAGATTTTGAAGTTGGAAGGTGCGAGTTTGAAAACGTTAAATCCCAATTCAGTATTACTGTCCTTCTGAGTCTCAACTTGTTGAGACGAAGAATCTTCTTCGAATAGAGTTTGTTTTTTAGATTCTTCGCTTTGCTCAGAATGACTATTGTTAAGTTTGGTAATTACTCTACGAATTCTTTCCTTGCAAATATCCGCAATGGTTCTGTAACCGGCTTTGTAAGCTTCGCTGTTCTCGTCTGTTTTTTCCGGAAGCTGAACCAAAATAAATTTTCTATTACCACCATCCTCTTTATTTAATTCCATTACTGCTTGTGCAGTTGTTCCAGAACCGGCAAAAAAGTCTAGTACTATACCATCGTTTTCTAATACCACCTCAACCAAAAATTTTATTAGTTCATGTGGTTTTGGAAAATCCATTATTTTTCTACCGAAAATCTCTAATATCTGATCAGTTCCGGTTTTAGTATTACCAACATCATCTGGTAGTACAGTTTTGGGATGAATTGTTCCTCTCTCTTTCTCATACCATAATATTCCTTGCCGATTAAAATAAAACTTCAGTACTTTCTGTCCCTTAGAATCAAATGTCTCTTGACCTTCTAACCATGAAAGAATTTGGTTTCTCATAGCCCAGCCAGCACTAATAGTTACTGGATATTTTAATTTTCCTCTTTCAAAAATCATTTTTCCATTCTTAATAAATTCTTTTTCGGATCCTCCAAGTTCACCCTCAAACTCAGCATTGTCACCTTCGAATTCAATTCCTTCTCGAAATGTAATTTCACTTTCTGGATTATCTGAGGAAATCTTCTTTAGTGCTCCATGTCTAATTGTACCTCCGTTATTATCGCTGAAGTATTTTAACCCCTCTTTTGATTTAGCAAAAGAAATAATATATTCGTGAGAACCAGTAAAATGTCCAGCTTGCGAACCACTTCTTAAATTCCAAATTAGTTGCGCCAAAAAATTTTCTTCACCAAAAATCTCATTCATAATCATACGTAGATTGTGAACTTCGTTATCATCAATAGAAATAAAAATAACACCGTCATCACGCAATAAATTTCTTGCAAGGTAAAGACGCGGATACATCATACTCAGCCAGTTGCTGTGGTAGTGACCGCTCTCTTTGCTGTTCTTTCTGAACATTCCTTCTTTAAGAAGAAAACCTTCTTCGTCTTTATCGCCAATGCGTTTTAGGTATTCATCTTTAGATTCGGCAAATCGATCCGGATAAATGAAACTATCGCTGCCGGTATTGTAAGGTGGATCGATGTAAATCATTTTAATCTTACCGAAGTAAGATTTTTGCAATACTTTGAGGACTTCTAGGTTTTCACCTTCAATGAAAATATTGCCGTTATCGTTTTGGGTTCGAGATTCCTCACCACGCTGAAGCATGGATTCGGAATGACAAAAAGAGGATTGAACTGGGTATGATTCTTCAGGAACCGGAATAAGCGTTGCAGAAGTTCTTTGTTGAAGAATTCTAAATACTTCTGATTTACCAGCCCAATTAAGATGGTAGCGCTCTTGACTAAGGTTGATTTGATTGCCAAGAGTTGCTTTTAATTTTTCCCAATCGATCTGGTCTTCGGTAAAAGCTTCCGGGTATAACTCTTTTAATTTTTCAAGTTTTTCAGTAAGAATATCTAATGACTGTCCATCCATTCAATAAACTCTTTGGAATTCAAATTCAAATTAGTAATTAGAGTACAAATAAAAAAGCCCCGGTTAACGGGGCAAAACCAATAATCAATCATCAAGAATCTTTTAACTATAAATTTATCTTCCTATTCCATCTAAGTATTCTTTCCTTTTCAAGAGAGTGTCCTTATCCTCAACGTGTTTTGGATCCGGAACGCAGCAGTCAACAGGACAAACGGCAGCACACTGAGGTTCATCGTGGAATCCGACACACTCGGTACATTTATCCGGAACAATATAAAAAAAGTCTTTAGAGAAAAATCCTTCAGCACCGGATGGAGCAGCATCACCTTCTCCATAATGATTACCGGCTAATTCCCATTGAGCTCCACCTTCATAAATTGCTGTATTAGGGCATTCGGGTTCACATGCACCGCAATTAATGCATTCGTCTGTTATCATTATAGCCATATTAATTCTCCTAGATTAGTGAAAAATTGTTTAGTTAAATTTTATTGTCGGTATTTTTCCAACGTCTATTTCGTTTGATGGATTTGAAAAATAACTTTCTAATTCTTTTATGAGACAATTAATTTTATTTTTTAGATCTGCCAAGTCTAAATTGTAATAAGAAGGAAGGTAATCATTAAGCTTAAGAATTCCTTTGTTCAGCTGATTCAAAGCACCGGAATAATTATTGCAAGTCAAATGATAACATCCAACCGAAACTTGAATCAATCCCTGAAAAAACTTCCTGTCCTCTCGATTACAATCAGCCCACATACCCTCAAAGAAATCGTGAGCCAGATAAAAATCGGCATTGTTAAAGTAATTAATTCCTGTAGAAATATCTTTCAAAACTGATGAAATAATACTAAAAGAAGAGAATAACTTCAAGCCATATTAAATTAATTATGGAATAAATTACCAGCTACCGCTTGCTCCGCCGCCGCCAAAGGAACCGCCACCCCCTGAAAAACCTCCAAAACCGCCCCCACCGCCAGAAAAACCTCCAAATCCACCGCTTCCCCAACCGCCTTTACTTTTTCCGCTTCCCATAGAAGATATTATTAGCCATGGGAGTAAGCCCCCACCTCCGCCACGTCCTCCTCTTCTTCCGGAAAAAATTATAAATATTAGGATCAGAATAATATACATGATCGGGAAACCAATACTGTCTTCATCTTCCTTTTTATCACTTTTATATTCACCTTTTATTGCTCTCATAATAGAACTCAATCCGGATTGAATTCCAGCATAATAATCTCCATGCTTAAAATGGGGACGAACATCATTCCTTAAAATTGAACTGGCTAATGCATCAGGCAAAGCTC
>JAGVBL010000106.1 GCA_020059785.1 Ignavibacteriales bacterium
CATCAACGAAATCTTCGAGTAAATGTTTTAAGCGAGCATTTCTTTCTTTCGTTTGACCAAGATTCGATTCATTGTTGAAATCAATTTTTCTAAAAACACCTTCTAATTTCTGTCTGTTCTCTTCCTCAATATCTTCTAAAGCGATATTGATTAACTCGCCAAGGTTTGGTTCGTTTCTGTTTTCATACAAATGATCGAACGTGCAGTGTTTAGAGAGAACAAATCTTTCGTGCTTCATCGCTCTATCTGCTCGAATTTCATCGCCATTATATTTTTCTAAATATGCTTGCCTTTTATCTTTCCAAACGTCGCTCAGATATTTTATAAAGAGCATGGTGAGGATATAATCTTTATACTGAGAAGGATCAATAATTCCTCTGAACGTATCGCAAGCTTTCCAAAGGACGTTATTAATATCCCTCTGAATGTCTTCGGGTTTTCTCATTTCAATTCTCCTTGAACAATTTTATTAAACAAACTTTGGTATAGAATTTCTTTTTTATTAACAAGATCAGTTGAAAGCTGTTTCTCCTTTTCGCAAAGCGATTTGAGAGACACCAATTTTTCTTGAACATTAAGCGGAGGTATTTCTATTGTTAGTTCTTCTAAGTCTTGTTTTTTAATGGAAGGTATTGTTGTCCCAATTCCTCTTTTAACTATAAAATAATTTTGAGTCTTTGCGAGATTCAAAAAAAACATTAAGTACTCCGGCGTGATGAAGTTTTCTTTAATTCTAATTGTAAAAAAGGTGGATGAAGCAATTGCGGGGTGGTCTTTCTGTAAAAAGAGGGATGCAGTATTTCGCACTCCTTTTGCAGCGAATAAAATATCTCCATGCTTAAGAAATCCTTTTTCGAGAGACGATTTATGATGAATGTATTGAAAAGGTTCGTTCTCTCTCAAAATACCATTGTTATCAAAATTTCTTGCTTGTAGATAGATAATTTCTCCCGCTTTTTCAGGTCGCTCATAGGCACCGAATTGAATTTCTGCGAAGCTAATTATTTTCTTATTCATTGTTGTATATGCTCTACTATTTATTATTTCTAAAATAAGCCACTAATAACGATATATTATTTAGTAGCGACACTACAAAGATAAGTATGTTGTGTTTATTTGTCAAGATAAATATTAGTAGGGCTACTACAAACTATTGTATGCACACGCATGGAGTTGAAATTTGCGAAAAAGGTCACAATGTGATCCTTATCGCAAATGGTAACTCGAATTCATTATATAAGCAATGTGCTATAGTCTTATACTTACTGATGAGATGGTTTATTGCAAACATGGTAATCTATAAATAATACGGATAAGAATTTGACAAAAACAATGCATTATCAAAAAAGCCAACTTTGTTGTTTAGAGTGTTTTTAATCAGGTAGTGATAGAAATAGTATAAAATATTCTTTACTTTCAAATTGTTGTAATTGTATCTCCCAAATTGTGGTGAATATTTTGCAAGAAATTATTATATAAGTGGTGTCTTAATAATAACTTGGTATTTATTTAGGGTAAATCAATAACGAACCTTTCTACCGCTTAAAATCCATGGACATAGTCGGGATTCAAATCTTAAGGACCGCCGACGAAAATAATAGTGTGTTTTAATTAATCATCTCCTTATTTACTTGGGGGAAATATGCCCATTGAAAGGTTTTCATTTACGGAACTTGAAAAACGATTAGAGGAAATCGAACTTGATATTGATAAAATTGAGTTCATTTCAAAAGAAATTGTAAGATGCAGGAATGCAATACAGGATGTAAAATGTGAAGCAAAGAATATAGAACCGACCGAAATAAAACTTTCCGCAAAAGCATCCAATCAAGAAGCGTCTATAGTAGAGCTACTAAATTCCGATAAGAAAATAAAACGCACTATAACAAAGAAGATATTAAAGATTTGTGTTAAAAATCTTTGTGAGGAATACTCTGATTATTTGGAGCGATCGGAAAATCTTCTATCACATTATAAGACGAAGCTTGACGCGAGAGCAGTATGGAATGATTATTCGAAAAGTGAAAATAATGTCACTAATGAAATTGATAAAGCGGGTCGAATAGTTTGGCGACGTGGAGAAAAAAAACTATTGGAATTATTTAATTGTCTTCATCAGAATGAAATTATCCCGAAGTATTCAAAAGAAGAAATACTAGCTCATTTTACGGATGAGAAACAGATTCCATTATGTAGAGGACTTCATCATTCGAGAAAATTTAGTTGGTATGATAGCGATTGTTCATTTGCAATTCTTATTGATGAGCTGGCAAAGCGTGGTGCGATTGACGATGAGAATAAATTCAAAGTAATTTCAAAACACTTTGTTAATAAAAAAGGAACCGTATTTAGAGACCTACCACAAAAGAAAAATTACACAGAGAACTTTACTCAAACAGGAAATCTGATGAGACAAATTATTGGTGAAATCGGATTAGATGACTGAATACTTTATGGTCTTTTATGTCTGAGGCATAAAATGCCATAAAAGAAATGAGGGGCGTACTGAAATCTTTAATCATCTTTTATGGCTTTGCCATAAAATCGCATAAAAGCCGATAAATTCTTTTTGTTGATTTTCTATTTCATATTACTCATGTAATTAATCAACATGAGGAACGTGATGAAACGAAAGAAAAGCCCTCGCCCCAAACCATCAAAAAAAGATTCCTCGCATACGCTCGGAATGACGTTAAGAGAAAAGTCAGATATTCTACAGAAGCTTTCCATACTAGAAGATTTACTTAAGAAGAAGGATGATAAGCCGCTAACATTCAAGGAAGCATGTTCTTATTTAGGGTATGCGCCAAGTTATCTTTACAAATTAACCTATCGAAAAATAATTCCACATTACAAGCCAACAGGTAAAATGATTTTCTTTTCTAAAAATGAGCTGGACCAATGGATTTATTCGAGTGTAGAGTGTAGAACGAAGAGTAATGAGCCGGAAAACGTGAAAGGTGAAATGGATAGTGGCGCGACCTCCTCTTCGACAGGCTCAGAGTTGCAGCTCAACACTATAGATCCGAATCAGGTTGACATGTTTGAAAAGAAACAAGACGAGAATGAAATATTAATTGAGTTCCCGTTGAAGAGCAGAAGAAAAAAATAGCTATTAGCATTTAGCTTTTGGCTTATAGAATAAGATCAAGATTAAGAGGAGCCAATGAAAGAGATAATTAAAAATATTTCTGTTGATGATCTTGAAAAGTTACGAATGCTGCTTTCGATTATTCCAGGGAATGAACAAAAGAACTCTGTTACGCTTCGTGTTTTTACAAATGAATACAGCAATATGATAAAACAAAATAGATCGAATGCATATTACGTTTCTGTTAATAGTTCATTCAAACATTTAACTGAATTCTTTGGACATGGGAAATCTATTCAATCAATCGGATTGAAAGATGTTGAAAAGTTTGTGTTTTATCTTCAACGAAAAGTTAAAAAGGGTTATCGAGTTTATTATCGCACAATCAAAGCTGCCTTCAATAAGGCAAAAGATTGGGGTTATGCAAAAGAAAATTATTTTCAAAAAGTTAAGCTGCCTAAAAAACAGCAAGTGAACCCGGTATTTTTGAATAGTGATCAGTTATTAGAGATTTGTGATCACTTAAAGAATGAGACTATTAAAGACATTGTTGTATTCGCGTTTTATACTGGAATGCGTTTGGACGAAATTGTGAATTTGAGGTTGAAGAATGTTGATCTA
>JAGVBL010000345.1 GCA_020059785.1 Ignavibacteriales bacterium
CAAAAGGTGAAGATGCAGAAAATTACAAAAAGCTACTTGCTCAGGGTTTAATTGAACCGAAAGAACTGAACATTTTTATTGCTGATATTGATGGTAAAAATGCACGACAGGTTACAGATTTACCCGGTGCTAACTGGGCGCCGTTCTTCCATCCGGATGGTAAAAAGGTTTTATTCTGTTCAAATCATCATTCACTAAATGAAGGCGGAAGACGTTTCGATATCTTTATGATTAATCTGGACGGAACCGGTCTAAAGCAAATTACTAACTCGGGTATATTCGATGCATTTCCAATGTTTTCTTATGACGGAAAAAAATTGGTCTTCTGCTCCAACCGTAATGTAGAAAGAAAACCAACTAGGGATACAAATGTTTTTATTGCGGATTGGGTAGAAGAACCTGAAAAATAATCTTAATTGAATATGACAGAAAAAGAATTTATACAAAAATGGGTTGATAAAATTAAAGCGGAATTAAAACGTTTTCCGGAAGATTTTATTAATGTAACTGAAGTAGAAGAAGTTCCACTCCCCGGTAAAATTCTTTTTCTTAATCCCCCTTTGTTCGGAAGTTATCAACTGTCCGATGAAGCGGGAGATACATTCTATTCTACAGACGATATGTTCCGAGCTAAATATGTTTATTATGCTAACCGTGTTAAACCAAATTCAGTAAAAGTTCCGGTTGATCAGCTTAAGAACTATGAAGCCGTTCGCGATTACGAAAGATATCTTGATGGATTTCTTAAAGAGATGGAAAAAGAGTTTAAGCAAACTTTCCAGAAGACAAAGGGATTTAAAATTATCTCTTCTCAAATATTCAGCACATTAAATCTAACCAGAACTTAAGTTGATTGAACTCAGCAGCAATATCAGGTCTTATCTTTTAGAAAATTTCGGTCAGCATTATTTAGAACAGTTTCAGAATTATATTAGCCGCCCACAGGAAACTTTCATCCGTCTTTCCTCAATTCGTTTTACGGAAAACGAAATTATCAACCGTCTAAGAAATTATGATATTGAGCTTCTTCCCGTAGATGGGTTGCCGAAAACTTATAAAGTTATAAAAGGTGAACAGTACATTGGTAAAACACTCGATTTTATTCTCGGAGCTTATTACATTCAAAGTCTTTCTTCTATGATTCCACCACTCGTTCTAAATCCTGATATGAACGATAAAGTGCTCGATTTATGTGCAGCACCGGGTTCCAAGACAACCCAGCTTGCAGAGATGATGGGGAATAAGGGAACTCTTATTGCAAATGAAATCTCGATGGACCGTTTGAAAAGCCTGGTGTATAATGTAGATAAAATGAATCTTGTTAATGTTGGAATTTTAAACGGCAAGGGTGAACTCATCAGCAAGACATTTTCAAACTATTTCGATAAGATACTGGTTGATGCGCCTTGCAGCGCTCTTGGAATTATTCAGAAAAAAAACGAAGTAAGCAAATGGTGGAATGAAAAGAAAGCGGAGGGACTTGCAGAGATCCAGTTTAAACTTTTATTGAGTGCAATTAAATCCTGTAAAGTGGGCGGTGAAATTGTTTATTCAACATGCACGCTTTCCATTGAAGAAAATGAACTTGTTCTCGATAAAATTCTAAAAAAATATCCGGTCGAATTGGTTGATATTCAATTGCCGGTAAATAGCAGAGAAGCTTTTACAAAGTACAGGGATCAGGAATTAAATAAATCTATAAAAAAAGCACACAGAATTCTTCCGTGGGAAATTAACTCCGAAGGATTCTTTGTTGCAAAACTTAGAAAGACTGATGAACTGGATAGTATAGTAAAAAATATCGATAAGAAGAAAAATCATTTTGTTAATTGGCAAAATGTTCAGATAAGAAATTTGCTTGGTGTTCTTTGCGATTATTTCGGAATTGAGAATAAACATTTTGAGCATTACAAATTCTTAATAAGAAACGGTGATATTTATTTTGCTGATGAAGGACTGGAAATTGATAACCCGGAAACTTTTATTCGTATTGGTTCAAAACTCGGATTGATTGATAAAAAACAATTCATTCAATTACACACTCTCGCAGCGCAAACATTTGGCAGCTATTTCGCTAAAAATGTAATTGAGCTTACGGATATTAATGACCTTGAAATTTATCTTAATGGCGGAACGATAAAGAAAGAATTTGGAACAACAGGTCAGAAAATTGTTAGGTGGAATAATTATGTTATTGGAACCGCCTCATCATCTAAGGAAGGATTAAAAAGTCAATTCCCGCGCGGGTTCAGAACTCAAACTATTTTATTAAAGTAACCCGATCTTAATTGAGCAGGTTACTTTTTTAGATTTACTTGGTTAACAACATTTTCTTTGTTTGAACAATTCCATTTGCAGAAATAGTGTAGATATAAACACCGCTTGTCATTCCTCGACCTCGCTCGGAATGACCTGCATCAAAGATTACAGTGTGATATCCGGCAGATTTATTTTCGTTTACTAATGTTGCTACCTCTTTGCCAAGTATATCGAATACTTTTAGAGTTACAAAGCTTTTCTCCGGTAATTGATAGCTGATAGTTGTTGATGGGTTAAAGGGATTAGGGTAATTACTTACTGTAAGTGATGTAGGTAGTTCTAAGCTTGTTTGGTTTTGAGCGATTTCACCCGGTAGTTTGCTTGTATTATAGAATCCATATACACCTTCAAAAGAAGGATCTGAATAAGCATTATCGGGTGAATAATAAGGTCTAACATCGTAGAAAAGAAGAATTTGATTTGCCCCGCTGGAAATAGCGAATTCATAATCAGTATAACTATAGGAACCGGCGCCGGTAGCAGAAACAGTAGTTAGTAATGTAGGAGTACCCGAAGTGGTGACTTTTCTCCAGATAGCATAATGAGAAATAGAAGAATTATCAAGCGGATGTTTAGACCAAGTAAGATTAACAGGCTGTCCTTCCTGGGAAGTGTTGAATGTAATTGAGCATTCGCTGCTATTAGGTTTGCCGGTATAAACAGCGGTGTATGTCCCGTGATCTGATGGATAAAAGTTTGATGAGAATGTTTGATTGTTTTTTAGCCACTGGGAAAAGGTGAAATCGATACCATTTGCAGAAGTAGAATAACCGGAGGCAGATACCTGATAATTCTCTCTTAAGTAAACAGTATTGGACGATGAATAGTATATCTGTCCATTAATATTAGTTGAGCTTGTCGGGTTTTCAAATGTGACATTAAACTGTCGTACAAAATTTGCTGTAGCTGTTAGGCTTGAAGTAGTAGGTGCTTGTACTGATGTACTTCTTGTAGAAGCACTAGAAGCACCCGACCATGTATAAAACAATCTGTAGTAGTTGTCAAAATCTTGTTCAATTGCCTCTAATGAAGTTGAAGATCCGGGAGAAGGAGTAATTTGATATCCATTATTTACAGTAAGTCCGTTCACATTTATTATTCCAGCATTAAAACTATTTCTGGCAGTGAGAGTTGGTCTTACATAAAAGGTTATTTTATGCTCTCCCATTTTAACATCACCAGACCCCGGTACATAACCAAATAGTTCTACTCTCCATGTATACTGACCAGCAGATAAAGTATGATTTTTGGGTATATCATAATAACTGTTTTTCGACCAATTACCAGAAGGGTCTGCGTATAATTTATATGTTGGATTTGCAACTATAATGTAAGAAAAATCTATTGTTATATTTGCAGTTGATTGTCCTTCTGGTATTGAGAAAACATGACCATTTGCAGGTGTTGTAAAGTAAATTGCTTGTGCATTTAATAGGGTAGTAATGCTTAGCAAAAATAAAAAAGTAATGAATAATTTTAGTTTCATAACTTTACCTCGAAAAGTTTAAAAAATATTTATATTTTTTGTCTGCAAATAAGAAGGGGTGGAGTAATCCCCCAAATGTCGAACAGGACATACTTTTATTTGCATAATGAGGGGTGTTCCAGCACCCCTCTTTAATTAAGTATTTTACTCCGGCATTTCTCCTTCTTTTGTTATTTACCGTGCCATATAATAGTTTTTTGGGGTGTAGAGTCTAAAGTAATTCCAATTATAAATATCTCTTTTCCGTCAGACCAAATACCTCTATACAAAGTATTTAAATTATTCAATTTGTTGATTTGCTGCCAATTGTTACCATCAAAGTATAAGACCTGGCCAAAATCTCCTACCGCTAATATTTTTTGACTTCCAAGTTTTATCATCCCGTTTATCTGTGAAAATGTCGATTTTAATTTATTCCAGATACCATTCTTTAACTCATAAATGCCATCAATACCCATGGAGTATAATGTGCCGTCACCTGCAAGATACTGTTTGAAACCAAATTTAATTGGAGAGGTTGGTGAGTTGAATCTAAAGGAATCGACAACACTCCAGTTGTTG
>JAGVBL010000062.1 GCA_020059785.1 Ignavibacteriales bacterium
ACAAACGAAAATATTAATGGTGCAATTTTAGATCTTCCTGAAATAATTCCTATTACAAAAAAATATGCCGCACAAAATGAACTTACTAAACGTGTTGAATTTATTGAAGGAGACTACCTGGACTGTTCCTTTGGATACGGTTACGATCTTATACTTCTTTCTGCAATTGTTCACATAAATAGTTTTGAGCAGAATAAAGAATTAATTGCAAAGTGTGCTGAATCTTTGAATCCGGGAGGTCAAATTATTATCCGTGATTTTATTATGAACGAGGATAGAACCGGTCCGCTTAACGGCGCATTGTTTTCTCTTAATATGCTTGTCGGTACCGAATGCGGGGATACTTATACTGAAAATGAAATGCGGGAATGGTTTATAAATGCCGGTATTAATAAGGTTATCCGTAAGGATACCGGTTTCGGCTCCAATATTTTAATAGGAATAAAAAATTAGATAATACTTTTTTCCCCGGAACCTTTTATATGAATAAAATAATTGCTGTAATATTTATTCTCTTCGTTATTATTTCTTGTAAATCAAAAGAAAATGTTTTTGAAATGCTGGAAGGTAAAATTACTGTTGAAGTTTATCCGGATAATTTAAAACAGGAGAAATTAGCAGAACAAAAAGCGCTTAAGAATATTTTAATTCTTCTCCACAACAGAGTAAGTAAAGAGGCAATAATTAACCATCTTAAAATCAGTGAAGCCGAATACAGTAATTATATTAATCAGTTATTTATTGAAGGACTTATAAAAAGTTCGGATGGAAAAGAATTTGTTCCGGCATGTATGATTGTAACAAGCCGGGAAAGAGAGGATATTAAAAAATATGTTAAGCAGTTTAGTAATGATATTGCAAACATAATAATTGAGAAGTATCAAACAGTTAAGGAAAAGTACCGGCAATTAAATTCCTTTTACAATATTTCTTTCGAGGAATCTTCACTTTTTATGCTTTATAATGTTTTGCTGGATAAATGGCAGAATGAAAACATAGTTGAGAAATTTTTAAGATCCGATATTCCGATGCGGGGAAGTAATCGGTATTATTTAATGGTTAATCAGGAGGATACACTGCATCAATCGGCAAATAAATTGTGGCTCGAGAACAAATTTGAAGACTACAACGAATATTATCTGTGCGTATTCGGTAATATTAGCAGAAGGGAAAACTATATTGATATCAAGCGCGAACAATTAATTCGTGATTTCGGAATGAGTGAAGTCTCTAATGAAATAGTATTCAAGAAAAAAATTATTGATGACCTGGTAAAATTTATGAGCGGTGAGTTAAAAGCTGCAAACAGAGAACTAACATTTCCGTTAAATAAATACGGGTTGTTAAATAATAACGAATTAATTCTGCCGGTAATCTCCAAACGCGAAAATGAAATTCTTACTAAAATGTCAATTCTTGTCTCAGAAGGATTGATTAATTACTTCGATTCGAAGCGGACGGCTTTTGTAAAAAAGTATTTATCTTCTGTTTATAAAGATGAAGTAAGTTTTAGAGAATGGACTTTCTGGACCTATAAATTTATAACAGCAGATGCGGCAAATAATCTGTTTGATAAAGGATATATCAAAAAACCTTCCAGGGAATTATTTTATTATTTGATTCTGAAATAACGGCTCCTCAACCAATATTTTGAGGAGTCATTTATTGGTCAATTATTTTTTCAATTCTTCTCTTATGACTTTTATCATTTCGTAAAACTCCTCTTTAACAAATCCAATCGAGGCCCATTTAATATACCCATCTTTACCAATAACAAAATTTCGCGGGATATATTTGTTTGCAAAGAGGTTATATACCTTTGCTTCCTTATCAACATAAACCGGAAATGAATAATCATTCTTATCAATAAATTTCTTTACCGTATCTGTTTCTTCGCCTCTCGAAATTGCCATAACCACGAAATCTTTTCCCTTAATAGAATCATATATATCCTTTTGAAGGAGAGGAAATTCTGCACGGCACGGAGGGCACCAGGTTGCCCAGAAATTTATAAGTGTAACTTTTCCTTTTAATTGATCCGACGAAATCCACTCGCCAGATAGTGATTGTGCTTTGAACGAAGGAGATTTCTCACCTTTATTTTTTAATGTAGAAGTGGCGGCATCGTCCTGGGCAGCAATAAATGATGTTCCGAATAATATTATTACAAAGAATAATTTGAAGTATTTCATTTTAGTTCCACACAATATTTATTAAACAGTTTTATTCAATAATAGATTTTTTACCGGTTTACTTTATGCTGCTTTCTTAAGAAAAGTAACTCTGAATATTGATCCTTTCCCTTTCTGACTCGTTACTTTTATTTCTGCATTATTGAGATCGCAGTATTTTTTAACTAGAGCTAATCCTAAACCATTTCCTTCAAAATTTCTTGTATAACCTTTTTCCTCTTTTGTAAAAGGAGTAAAGAGCATTTTCATATATTCTTCGGAAATACCGATTCCGGTATCTATCACATCAACATAAACATTATTGCGCGGATCTTTATTAAGATTAATTTCAACCTTACCGGTACTGGTAAACTTAACTGCGTTATCAATTAGATGATAAAAAATTTGATTTACCGAATACTCGTCCGCCAAAACCTTTGTATTATCAATGTTATTAACAATATTAAATGCAATTCTCTTTTGTTTTGCAACCAGCTGATAATTTTGAAATTGTTTCTGGATAATATCTGTGTTAAGATCTATTTCCTTTGCATTAAAATTATAATTACCGGTTTGCAGTTCGGACATGTTGATAATAAGTTCAATTGTTCTCATAATCCGTTTGCCTTCTTCATCAATAACATCAAATCCTTTCTTAAGCTCTTCGTCTACCTGTTCCTGTAGTTCGTCTTTCATCATACTTGTAAAACTCAATATAACATTTAACGGAGTTCTAATTTCGTGGGACATTTGAGCAAGGAATTCTGACTTGAGCCGATCGGACTGTTCTGCACGTTCCTTAGCACTAATTAATTGTTCTTCTGCAATTTTTTTGTCGGTTATATCTTCTACGGTTCCTTCGTAGAATACGGGTCTATCGTCTTCATCTTTTACAACACGCGCACTTTCTCTTACGTAAATAATAGTTCCGTCTTTTTTCTTCCATCTCGATTCAAAACCGAAAACCTTGTTCTTAAGATTTAATTCCTTTGTAAATATTGCCCTTGTGTTTGGTTCTGCGTAAGAGTCTTTTGCATCAAGATTGGATAATTCTGTAAATGTGTCGTATCCAAGAATTCTTTGCAAGGTTGGATTTGCCATTAAGATTTTACCTGAAAGCGATGTGCGGTAAATACCAACGGTTGCATTTTCGTACAAACCACGGAAGCGGAATTCGCTTTCGCGAAGAGCATCTTCGGATTTTTTACGCTCTGTAATATCCTGAATGATAGCAACAAAATAGATTATTTGATTTTCGGAACTGCGGATTGGCGTAATTGTCATTTCCTGAAAATAAGTAGAGCCGTCTTTCTTTTTGTTTATCATTTCGCCGCGCCAAATTTCGCCGCTCTTAATTGTATCCCATAAATGTTCAAAGAAGGTTATATCGTGGAAATCGGATTTAAATACGTTCATTTTGTTTTCGGAAAAATCATTTTTGGAATAACCAGAAATGTTCCAGAATGCGCTGTTTGCCCAGATTAAATTTGTATTCTTGTCCGTTATAACAATTCCATTAGCAGCCGCTTCAAGTGCATTACTCTGAAGTTGCAACTGGTCCTCAATAATTTTTTGTTCGGTTATATCAGTAATAAATCCTTCGAGAGCAATTAACTCATCTTCTTCGGAAAAAATTCCTATTCCTTCTTCCCAGACCCACTTTTCATATCCGGAGGAAGTTGTAATTCTATAAACCAGTTGAAAAGATTTTCGCTGTTCAACCGATTTTTGAATCTGATCCCAAATTTTAATTTTATCCTGTGGATGTATTAAACTGTTGTAAGAAGTAACCAGATTATTTATTAGTTCATTCGGTTTATAGCCGGTTATTTGATATGACTTATCGCTTACAAATTCCATTGTCCATTCCGAATCAACTTTGCACCTGTAAACCATTCCGGGCAGATTTTGTATTAATGTCGTAAGCTGTCTTTGGGTTTCTTGCAGAGCTTCTTCAACTCGTGTTTTCTTGTGAAGACCCTTTTCTAATGTAATGGTAGCGCTTTCAATCTGTTTGATAAAAGAAGAACGTTGCTTTTCGTATCTGTAAAAAATAAATGAGGAAACAAAGGGAAGTAGAACGCAAAAACCAATCAAACCGAATAGAGTAATTCTGAAAACTTTTATTTCGGAATCGAGTAGCATGCGTAAGTCCAGTTCAATCTCATCTGTAATTGAAACAATAGTATTAAATAATGATTCTGCTTCCGGACTGGTTTTTAATTTATTTTTAAGCAACAAACTTGTCGCTCCACGGTAGTTTAATAAAGCTCCCTGGAGTTTTTGAACGCTATTCTGTATTTCAATTTTATGAAGCGGTAATGCAATAAAAGAAAATGGATCTTTCTCTTCAAAAAGTTTACCGGCATAAAGTTCGGCTAAACTTAAGTGTTCCCAGGCATTTATTATGAAAGTATTGGAAGTGTCAGAGGCACTTTTTAAGAATTCAAATTTTGCATTGGCCACACTAAGTTTAACTTTAACTGCCGAATCCATAAGATTACTGAAAATAAAATTTATTCTGAAACCAAGAAGAAGAACATAAAGAACTGCAATAGAAACTATTACTCCGGCGGTGAGAATAAAAAAGTAAACTCCCTTACCGGATCGATGAATTTTCTGTCGATGATTCATCTTTTCTGATTCTTTTTTCTATCTGTATAGTATAGTGTTTGCTAATGGTTCTAAAATTAAAGAAAAGTTCTCATTAATTGTTGTGATTTTGCCCGCCCACAAATCTTTATATTCACCTTTCAAGTCGTTAGAATTTAGCTGAACAGTTTTTTTATTTTCAGATAGATTAAACAAAGCGATCACTTTGTTGTTCTCCTTTTGACGGACAAAAGCAAAAATAGAAGGATCCCCGGTATCGATCTTAATTAATTCGCCGCCAAATGGTCCATTCCAAAGGGCTTTATTTTCTTTTTTAAGCTCGAAAAGTTTAGTGTAAATAGATCGATACTCGCTCTCTTTCCATTGGATAGGGTCTCTTTCGAAAAACAAAAGACGCTTGTTCAAACCGCCTTCCATACCCGAATAAACCAGAGGCATTCCGGGAACGACACACGACATTACCGCAAATTGTTTGGATAATTTTCCAAATCTTTCCTGGTCGGTTCCATTCCAGGAATTTTCATCGTGATTGGTAGTAAATACCATTCTATAAGCATCACGCGGGTAAATAGTTTTTTCCTCCTCAAATAATTTGTACAGGTCATCTGCATTCTTTTTTCCCGAGGCAATATCAACAAATAAATCTTTGAGTTGCCAATTATATGTCATATCGAATGCTTCATGTAATTCCGGTTCGTGTGCTTCTGCAAGCATAAATAGTTTTTTATTTATTTCTAATTGAGGACGTAGCCACTTCCAGAATTCTAAAGGGACCATAGCTGCAACATCGCAACGGAAACCGTCAATATTGCATTCATCAACCCAGAATTTCATTGCATCACGCATGTAATTCCACAACTCTTTATTATCATAATTAAGATCTATTACATCGCTCCAATCAAACGGCGATACATAATTTCCATTTTTATCTTTTGTGTAAAACTCAGGATGAGTCTCTGTCCAAACATTATCCCATGCAGTATGATTTGCCACCCAATCAATAATAATATACATACCCAAACTGTGTGCTTCATTTACAAGATTCTTAAAATCCTCCAGCGTACCAAATTCCGGATTAATCTCTTTATAGTTTTGAACAGAGTAATAACTTCCCAGGGTGCCTTTCCGGTTTTTAACTCCTATCGGATGGATTGGCATAAACCACAGTATATCAACACCCATCTCTTTTAACTTTGGAAGATGATCACGGAAAGCTTTAAATGTTCCTTCGTTTGTAAATTGGCGGGTGTTCACTTCGTAGATTGTAGAATTGTAGCTCCACTCCGGAGCTTTTAAAGAATTAAAGCCTTCTGTGTTTTTAGAATTTTTACAACCGGTAAAAAGGATTGTTGTTATAAGAAGCGCGGAAAAAAATCGGGTTATATAGTTTACCATAACTAAATACTCACGCTATTTATTGGAAGTGGTTTATTGGGTATTTAATTTAAGAAAATTAAATGTTAGAAAAATCTCATTTTTTGATTATTTTCACACAACAAACTAAACATACCTATGAAGAAATTAGGAACAGATCCGGTAATTAAATTTTTTATTTCGGCAATTGGATTAATAGTAATACTTTTTGTGTTGAAGGAACTACAACACATTTTTCTTCCGCTTGTTATAGCATACTTTTTATTTTTCCTTTTTGAACCGCTTAATAAACTTCTTGCTAAGATAAAAATTCCGCATGGTATCGCTATTGTTTTAGATATTTTGGTTTCGATTGTATTTATAGGCGGAGCATCAAAAATTGTTATTGACGCATTTGTTCAATTCGGTCAAAAATTACCGATAATCGAAATTAAGCTGAATCATCTTGTAAGTAATACTGCCCGATCGTTTGGTCTGGAAGATGAATCATTAATAAATTTTAAAATTTCCAGTGTGTTAGAAAGTTTTGATTATGGAGGATTAGCCGGGGGAATTTTCTCGTCAACCCTCGAAGTGGTTACATACGTCTTCTTAATTCTTTTCTTCTTTATTTTTATAAGTAGTGGTCACGAAAAAATTGTTGAAGCAATTAGAGTGCGATACGTTGAAAAGGGAGTTAAATCCTCAATAAAAAAAATTAAGAAAGAACTTCAGATGAAGGAGGAACTTGATAAAGAACATCATCATACAATTGATGAAGATCTTGAAACGATGACGATTCAAAGAGAAACAAAACTTCAAAGAACATTTAAGGATATTACAGAAAAAGTTCAGAAATATATTTTTACGAAGTTTATGATTAGTTTACTTCTCGGCGTAATTGTTGGAGTTGTAACATGGTCTTTTGGTATAGAGTTTTTTATTGTCTGGGCTGTTCTTTCTTTGCTTCTAAACTTTATACCAAATATCGGTTCTGTTATAGCAGTATTATTAGTTTCGCTTATGACGTTGATTCAATACGAATCGATAGGATATACAATGCTTGTATTGGCCACATTAATTCTTATTCAGAATGTAATTGGCAACATATTAGAGCCGAAGATATTTGGTGACCGGCTTGGATTGAATCCATTAGTAATACTGTTCTCCCTGATGCTCTGGGGTTATATATGGGGAATAATCGGAATGTTTCTTTCTGTTCCTCTTACCGCAGTAATAAAGATTGTAGTCTTAAATTCCTCATCAAAGAATATGAGATTTTTTGCCAATATAATGAGTAATTAGACGCTAAAATCTATCTCATCTTTTGAGGTTTGATCATATTCTCCGGAGATAAAATTCTATCGAGCTCTTCTTTGCTCAATAAATTCTTTTCCAGAACAAGCTCATATACACCGCGATTTGTTTCCATCGCTTCCTTTGCAATCCTGGTAGAAACCTCATAACCGAGATAAGGATTAAGCGCTGTAATTAATCCTATGCTGTTTTCAACAAGTGTTCTGCAATGTTCTTCGTTAGCAGTAATTCCATCTATACACTTATGTTTTAATGTACTCATTCCGTTCTTAAGCATTTCAATCGATTCAAAAATACTTTGAACAATTATCGGCTCCATTACGTTTAGCTCAAGCTGTCCGGCTTCTGCAGCAATCGTAACAGTAAGATCGTTACCAATCACTTTGAAAGCAATCTGATTAACAACTTCGGGAATAACAGGATTAACTTTACCGGGCATAATTGAAGAACCGGGCTGCATCGGCGGTAAGTTAATTTCATATAATCCTGTACGTGGACCCGAAGAGAGAAGACGTAAATCATTACAAATCTTAGAAAGCTTTACTGCAAGTCGTTTAACCGCAGAAGAATAAATTACAAATGCACCGGTATCCTGTGTAGCTTCAACTAAATTTTTTGCCAGCACAACATTTAAACCGGTTATTTCTTTTAAATGATCGATACACTTCTGACCATAATCGGGGTCTGAATTAATTCCTGTTCCTATAGCAGTAGCTCCCATATTCACTTCCAAAAACAATTTTGCATTTTCTTCCAGCCGGTTTATTTCTTCCTCAAGAGTTACAGCATATGCTTCAAACTCCTGACCTAAAGTCATAGGAACAGCATCCTGTAATTGTGTTCTTCCCATTTTAATAACGCCGGAAAACTCTTTCGCTTTTTTATGAAATGATTCAATCAAATTCTGAAGGACTTCGATTAGTTTTTTGTTGCTGTTAATAATAGCAATCTTTATAGAAGTTGGGTAAGCATCATTGGTTGATTGTGAAAGGTTAACATGATTATTTGGGTGGCAGTATTTGTAATCACCTTTTTCGTATCCTAATATTTCAAGAGCTCTATTAGCAATAACTTCATTTGCATTCATATTGGTGGATGTTCCGGCACCGCCTTGAACCATATCTATTACAAAGTAACCGTGATATTTGCCGCTTATTATTTCCTGGCATGCCTGAACAATTGCGTCTGTAATCGGTTTGGAAAGAAGTCCTAAATCATTGTTTGCTTTAGCAGCAGCCATTTTAACTGCAGCCAGTGCTTCAATAAGTAAAGGGTAAAAAGAAATTGTAACACCGCTTATGTTAAAGTTTTCCATTCCGCGTAATGTCTGTATGCCGTAATAAACTTCATTAGGCACTTGGCGGTCGCCTAATAGATCATGTTCCATTCGGGTTCTGCCCGATTGGTATTGCGCCCCATGATTAATTACACGCGAATTTGCAAACTGCATTCTACGGAATATAACTTTAGCCATACGCGAGAAAATTTTTATCGGGATGTCCGGTTCAATCTTAAGTATCTCTTTAAATTTTTCTCGTGGAAGAATTAGTGCTGTTGTATTTAATGTAGCTCTTGAAGATGTTGAGTGCGGAGAATCATCAATCAGTGAACCTTCGCCTAAGAAATCATACTTTGTAAAAATTGATAATCTCTTTTCTTCTCCAAAAGGAGTTTTTTTATATAATTCTACTTCACCTTCATAAATAATGTATAGATTTTTTCTTTGATTGTGTTCAACAAAAAGGTGAGAGTTAACGGTATAATCTTTTACCTCAAGATTTTTTGATATCAGTTCCTTTTCCGTGTCGTTTAAGTCGGCAAAAAGCTCAATTTTATTAAGAAAAGACCTTATTTGAATCAAATCCATTTGAAACTCCAAGTTCAAGTTTATTGGTATCCTAAAGATACATTAGGGCGGCAAAGTATATCAAATAATAAGTGATGCGGTGGTGATTAAAATTTATTATATTAGTGCCAGTTGGTAAAAAATATGTTAAATAAAAGAGTAAGAAGAAGAACAGTTGATGATTCGTGTTG